>DASSWV010000374.1:0-2365 GCA_035704545.1 Pelobium sp. | reverse complement strand
TGGATTTCTGGCCGCATTTATATCAATATCTGTTGAAGTAACAACTGGTGCACCACCATAAAGCCAACCGATGTAAAAATAAAATAGTCCTCTTAAAAATCTTGCCTCACCTATAATCTGCTCTTTTCTAACATCATCCATTTCAATACCAGGTACTTTTTCTACAATAAAATTTGCTCTATTGATACCTGCATAAAGTGCAATCCAGTTAAACTGAGTCATTTGGTCTTCTGCCGTGTAGGTATAATTAGAATAAGCTAAATAATCTGGCCGGGTAGCTCTGTTATTGCAAACCAGTTCGTCGTTACCTAATTGAGTTAGGTATTGCATCGCTCTGCCCCACATGTGGTGGTTGCCCTGCCCATCTATACCGGCTGCATTTAATACATCATATACACCAATGAGTGCCAGTTCTGCATCTTTATCTGTTTTATAAAAGTTTTCTGGCGATACAAAAGAAAACGGTTTTTCTTCTAAAAAATCTTTACAGCTATTTAAACTAGTAAGGAAAAGTGTGAGTATTAATATTATTTTGAATTTTTTCATGACTGATTAAAATTTAACGTTTAAACCAAAAGTAAAAGTTCTAGACCTTGGGTATGACAATCCGTCTATGCCAGATAGTAAGCTCCTGTTAGAAGCAACTTCCGGATCATAACCTGAATAATTAGTAAAAGTTAACAGGTTATCTCCTGCAATGTATAGCCTACAGCTACTTATTTTTAAGCTTTTAACCAATTTTTTAGGAACATTATATCCAACTGTTACGTTTCTAAGTCGTAAAAAAGAGCCATCTTCCACATAATAGCTTGAATTATCAAAACGGCCGTTTGCTAGTATCTTGGGATATTCGTTACTTGGATTTGTGGGGCTCCATCGGTTATCAAAAAATGCTTGCGATAAGTTTGCTCCTTGATAGCCTTCTGCCCGGTATCTGCCTAAATTCAAGATATCATTGCCATAAGACCAAAACAATTGTGTGGTTAAATCAAAACTTTTAAATGAGAATGAATTTGTTAGCCCACCAAAATGTTTTGGATTACTATTACTAATAATTGTTCTATCATTACTGTTATCAACTATACCGTCTGCATTCAAATCTTTAAATTTAAAATCACCTGGCCTAACAGTAACGCCTTCTCTTTCCACTACTCCATCATTTAGCACCCCATTTACCGGATCACTAAAATCACTAGTTTGGTAAATACCATCAAACACTAAACCATAGGCTGTACCTATAGGCTGCCCAACAATTACTCTTCCTACATCTTGTATTTGATCTGATATTCTGATAGGGATAAAGCTAGCATCGCCTAAAGAAATAACTTTGTTTCTGTTAAAAGTGATATTGAAATTACTTGTCCACGAAAAGCTTTTTGATTTAATATTAACTGAATTAAATGAAATTTCTAGTCCTTTATTATCTACCCTGCCAAGATTTCGGAACTGCTTGCTAAACCCTGTTTGAGCAGGAATATCAGCCTCTAGCAACATATCTTTGGTTTCTTTTTTATAGACATCAACTGTTAAACCAAATTTTCCGTCCAGAAACTCTAAATCAATTCCGGCGTCATACTGGTAAGTAGTTTCCCATTTTAAATCGGGATTAGGGGTAGTTAAAACTGCTATACCTAGTTGTGCATTATCAGTTCCTGAATAATATACGGAGTTTGCTCTGGCTAAAGATTGATATGCTGGAATACGATCGTTTCCAGTAATACCAAAACTTGTTCTTAATTTTAAGTTACTAATTGCTTTTAGCTTTTTCATGAATTTTTCCGAGGTAACATTCCATGCTATTGCACCAGATGGGAAAAGAGCATATTTATTGTCTCTACCAAATTTGGATGACCCATCGTTTCTTAATGTTGCAGTTAAATAGTACTTGGATCTATAATTGTAATTTACCCTTCCAAAAAAAGCCTCGCGGGTAGAGAGCTGTTTTTGTGTAGTTGGCAATTGTGACAAAACTTTTGCTTGGTCTATAATATCAACTCCATTTGCTGTTTGTATATCAAAACCCTCACCTCTCATGCTAAAGCTTTTATAAAGGTAAGAGTTGGCATCATAGCCTAATAAAGCATTTAAGTAATGTTTCTTATTAAATCTTTTTACATAGTTTAAGGTATTACTAGTTAACCAAGATAATGAATTTGACTTGCGTAGAATAGCAAGACCATTACGGGTAAACCCCCAGGCAGTTGTACTTGGGTAAAACTCAGAGTTGTCAGAATCTGTGATAACAGCCCCGCCAGAAACTCTTAAAGTTAAACCTGGCACAACTCTGTATGTTGCATAAGTGTTTGTAATAACCCTAGTCAAAGGTCTTTTCTTGTAAGAAAAGTTTACAAAATCTAAAGGATTG
>DASSWV010000341.1:0-4054 GCA_035704545.1 Pelobium sp. | reverse complement strand
CCTCCATCACCTTGGCCAGTGGTGGCAGTGGGGGAAATTTTGCCCCTTCATTATTTAACGGCGCATTTTTAGGCTTTTTTTTCGCAAGTGTTTTTAACAAGTTAAACTTTGTTCAGCTGCCAGTGAGCAATTTTACGTTGGTGGCAATGTGTGGGATTTTAAGCGGAGTAATGTACGCCCCGTTAACTGGGATATTTTTGATTGCAGAGGCTACCGGAGGTTATGAACTAATGATTCCCTTAATGTTGGTTTCCTGTACATCTTATGCTATTGCTAAAATATTTGAACCGTATTCCATGGACTTAAAACATTTGGCAGCGGAAAAGAAAATCTTTACAGAAGATTACGATCAAAATATTTTAAGTATGATTAAATTCCACGAGGTTGTTGATAAAGATTTCGAGGTTATTTATGAGGACAGTAGCTTAAAAGAATTGATTACGGTTTTGAGGCAGTCCAACAGAAATATCATTGTTTGTAGGGATAGGTCCGAAAAATATCAAGGCTTTATTATTTTCGACAAGGTACGCAAAGTCCTCCTCGACCCCGAAATGCAAGAAAAACTAACGGTCAAAGAGCTGGTTTTAACAACTAAGTTTCGCGTAAATATGGACGAAGGTATTGATGAGATTATCTCGAAATTTGACGCAGCAGATCTTTGGAACTTACCCGCTTTTGAAAATGGAGATTTTGTAGGTTTTATCTCCAAAACCAAATTATTAACCGCCTACAGAGACAAATTAAAATTAACAACAAGCTAATGCTAAATAAAGACAATATCGCAAATGATTTTAAAGCCATACAACACGCTATTGTTGAAAAACTAACGGCACTAGATGGTGGCGCATTATTTGAAACTGAAAAATGGGAACGCCCAGGCGGTGGCGGTGGCGAAAGCAAGGTGATCCAAAACGGAAAATTGATAGAAAAAGGTGGCGTAAACTTTTCAGCGGTTTATGGCAAACTTCCAGATGCCGTTAAAAAATCTTTCAATACCAATCAAGAAGATTTTTTTGCAACCGGCGTATCTATTGTTTTACATCCGCATAATCCTTGGGTGCCAATTATCCACATGAATATTCGTTATTTCGAAATGCAAGGCAAGGGCAACGAAACTTTGCGCTGGTTTGGTGGCGGCATTGACGTAACTCCACATTATGTAATTGAGGAGGACGCAAAGAGTTTCCACCAATACATCAAAAACATTTGCGATCAATCTCACCCAGATTTTTACGCAAAATTTAAAACCTGGGCAGATGATTATTTCTTCATCAAACACAGAAACGAGACCCGTGGCGTGGGCGGCATATTTTATGATCGTTTAACACCAGAATCCACCGGAATATCTTGGGAACAGATTTTTGAGTTTTCTAAAAATGTAGGGAATTCTTTTGTACCAATTTACACCGAACTCGTTAAAAATACTCGCGAAAAGCACTTCACATTAGAAGAAAAGCAATGGCAGTTTCAGCGAAGAAGCCGGTACGCAGAATTTAATTTAGTTTACGATTCGGGCACAAAATTCGGTTTACAAACTGATGGCAGAATTGAATCTATTTTAATGAGTATGCCGCCAATGGCTTCTTGGGTTTATGATTACAAAGCGTTGCCGGATAGCGCTGAAGCAAAAACGATGGCGTTGTTGAAAAAAGGGATTGATTGGGAAGCCTCACCCCAGCCCTCTCCGAAGGAGAGGGAGCTACCTGCTAACGGTAATGACTGACGAAACAATGAAATTCAAACCAGCTAACCATCGAACTAACTAACTAATATAGAAACCTTCCAAATTATCAGGCATTACATAAAACTAACATACATAAACACAATTTTTCATAAATTAGCGTTCAAATTTTAAGACACAAAAACCAATTCAGAAAATGGCATTTGATATAGACATGATCGAAAAGGTATATGCAAACTTTGCAAGCCGTGTAGAAGCAGCTCGTAAAACTGTTGGCAAACCTTTAACTCTTACCGAAAAAATACTTTACGCTCACCTTTGGGACGGCGAAGCAACAGAAGCTTATGAAAGAGGAAACTCTTACGTAGATTTTGCACCGGACCGTGTAGCCATGCAAGATGCAACCGCACAAATGGCCTTGTTACAATTTATGCAAGCTGGCAGAGCACAAGTTGCAGTACCTTCAACCGCACATTGCGATCACTTAATTCAAGCCAAAGTTGGTGCAGAAACAGATTTAAACAAAGCAAATACAGAAAGTAAAGAAGTTTTTGATTTCTTAGGTTCTGTATCTAATAAGTACGGCATCGGTTTTTGGAAACCCGGTGCAGGAATTATCCACCAAGTGGTTCTAGAAAACTATGCTTTCCCCGGCGGAATGATGATTGGTACCGATTCTCACACGGTTAATGCTGGTGGCTTAGGTATGCTAGCAATTGGTGTAGGTGGTGCAGATGCTTGCGATGTAATGGCAGGCTTACCTTGGGAGCTAAAATTCCCGAAATTAATCGGTATTAAATTAACCGGAAAACTAAGCGGCTGGACAGCTCCAAAAGATGTGATTTTAAAAGTTGCTGGCATTTTAACTGTAAAAGGTGGAACCGGAGCAATTGTTGAATATTTTGGCGAAGGCGCAACTTCAATGTCTTGTACCGGAAAAGGAACCATCTGTAACATGGGTGCGGAAATTGGAGCAACCACTTCTACTTTTGGTTACGATGAATCAATGGAACGTTATTTAAGAGCAACAGACCGTAACGATGTTGCTGATGGCGCAAATAAAGTTAAAGAACATTTAACTGCAGATCCCGAAGTTTACACAAACCCAGAACAATATTTTGATCAAGTAATTGAAATCAACCTTTCCGAATTAGAACCACATTTAAACGGTCCTTTCACACCTGATTTGGCAACGCCAGTTTCAAAAATGAAAGAAGCTGCCGTAACTAATGATTGGCCTTTAACAGTAGAGTGGGGTTTAATTGGTTCTTGTACCAACTCTTCTTACGAGGATTTATCAAGAGCGGCTTCTATCGCCCGTCAGGCAATTGAAAAACAGTTAGGCACAAAATCATCATTCGGAATCAATCCCGGATCTGAGCAAGTACGCTACACCGCAGATAGAGATGGTTTACTCAAAACTTTCGAAGAATTAGACGCTACAATTTTCACCAACGCTTGTGGCCCATGTATTGGTATGTGGGACAGAGTTGGTGCAGAAAGGCAAGAAAGAAATACCATCGTTCACTCTTTCAATAGAAATTTTGCTAAAAGAGCAGATGGAAACCCAAATACTTGCGCCTTTGTAGCTTCGCCAGAAATGGTTGCAGCAATCGCAATATCTGGTCGTTTAGATTTCAACCCTTTAACAGATACTTTAACTAACGCTAATGGCGAAGAAGTAATGTTAGATGCTCCTTATGGCGATGAATTACCAACAAAAGGTTTCGCTGTAGAAGATGCAGGTTATCAAGCTCCAGCTGCCGATGGTTCTGGCGTTGAAGTAATTGTATCTCCTACTTCACACCGTTTACAGTTATTAGAGCCTTTTGCCCCATGGGAAGGTACCGATCTGAAAGGTTTAAAACTATTGATCAAAGCAAAAGGAAAATGTACTACTGACCATATTTCTATGGCTGGACCTTGGTTGAAATTCCGTGGTCATTTAGATAACATTTCAAATAACATGTTGATTGGTGCAGTTAATTATTACAATGAAAAAACTGACAATGTTAAAAACCAGTTAACTGGCGAATACGGTCCTGTTCCGGCAACGCAAAGAGCATACAAAGCAGCTGGCATTGGTAGTATTGTGGTTGGAGACGAAAACTACGGTGAAGGTTCTTCCAGAGAACACGCTGCAATGGAGCCTCGTTTCTTAGGCGTTAGAGCGGTATTGGTAAAATCTTTTGCCCGTATCCACGAAACAAACTTAAAGAAGCAAGGAATGTTGGGCTTAACTTTCATTGATCCAGCAGATTACGATAAAATCCAAGAAGACGACAGCATAGACATCAACGGCTTAACCACTTTTACTCCGGGAAAACCATTGGAGATTGTGTTAAACCACGCTGACGGCAGTGTAGATAAATT
>DASSWV010000278.1:0-3319 GCA_035704545.1 Pelobium sp. | reverse complement strand
AAATAGTAACGACTGGAAAAAAGAATTTCATTTTTATAAAAATTAGTATCCAAATATAAATTAATAGCTCGGTTATATTTATAACCTGCTGTATCATTAAATTGACAAAAGCTTGCGAGCCCTTAATCTTCAAATTCTTATCTTTAACATAAACGATCAATGTTATGCTAAAAGGATTTTTTAAAGTACCCACGCCCAAAAACGAACCAATACTAAATTATGCGCCAGGCACAACCGAAAGAGGATTTTTAAAACAAGCTTTAACAGAAGCCCGTAATCAACAAATCGATATCCCCATGTATATTGGAGATCAAGAAGTAAGAACAAAAAATAAAAAAGCCATTACGCCTCCGCACCAGCACCAACACATTCTGGGGCATTTTAATTATGGAGATAAAACCCATGTTGAGGACGCGATCTCGGCAGCTTTAACCGCTAAAGCCAATTGGGAAAACTTAGCTTGGGAACATCGGGCAGCCATCTTTTTAAAAGCAGCGGACTTAATTGCCACTAAATACCGTTATGAAATCAATGCCGCTACTATGCTGGGGCAATCCAAAAATGCTTTTCAAGCAGAGATAGATTCGGCTTGCGAAATCATTGATTTTTTGCGTTTCAACGTAAGTTACATGACGGAAATTTACGAGCAACAGCCCCCAATTTCGCCAGATGGTGTTTGGAACAGGTTAGAGCAACGCCCTTTAGAGGGATTTATATTTGCTTTAACGCCTTTCAATTTTACCGCCATTGCGGGTAACCTACCAACCGCCTGCGCAATGATTGGAAATGTGGTGGTTTGGAAACCTGCCGATACGCAAGTTTATTCTGCAAATGTTTTAATGAAAGTTTTTAAAGAAGCTGGCATCCCTAGCGGAGTGATCAATTTGATTTATGCCGACGGACCAGAAGTTGGCGAGGTAGTGTTTAACCATCCGGATTTTGCGGGGATACATTTTACAGGATCAACAGCGGTTTTTCAGCAAATATGGAAAACAATTGGAAAAAATATCCAAAAATATAAAGCTTATCCGCGGATTGTAGGTGAAACGGGAGGAAAAGATTTTATTGTAGTTCACCCGTCTGCGGATTGGGAAACTGCATCAACCGGGATTGTACGTGGCGCATTTGAATATCAAGGACAAAAATGTTCTGCAGCATCACGAGTTTATATTCCAAAATCTTTATGGCCGAAAATGAAAAAGAAAATGCTAAACGATGTGGCTTCTTTTAAAATGGGCGATGTGGAAGATTTTAGCAATTTCATAAATGCAGTGATTGATGAAAAATCGTTTGACAAACTAGTAAAATTTATAGATCAGGCAAAAAAAGATAAAAACGCTGAGATAATTTGTGGGGGTGGGTATGATAAATCTGTGGGTTATTTCGTTGAACCGACTATAATTGTTGCCAGCGATCCAAAATATACGACAATGTGCGAAGAGCTTTTTGGCCCGGTGTTAACGGTTTATATTTACGAAGATAAAAATTTCGAAAAAACATTAACGCTTGTGGATGAAACCTCAAACTACGCCCTTACCGGATCTATTTTCGCACAAGACAGGTACGCTATTGAACAAGCGTCTATCGCGTTAAAGAACGCAGCTGGCAACTTTTATATTAATGATAAATGTACCGGAGCAGTGGTTGGCCAACAGCCTTTCGGTGGCGCTAGAGGCTCAGGAACTAATGATAAGGCTGGTTCTATGATTAATTTGTTGCGCTGGGTTTCGCCCAGAACAATAAAAGAAACTTTTAACCCACCAACAGATTATCGCTACCCTTTTATGGAAAATGACGGTGTAGATGATTGAATTTAGAATGAGGAAATAATAGAAGGATGGAATGCCTGAATTGTGGAAAATAAAATAGATTAAATTTTCTTCTAAAGTCAAACTGACTTGCCCTTCTTTTCTTTTAAATGATTGAATTTTGACTGAGATAAGAAACTGTTCTTTTGTTTTTTTTTTTAATTTTTCCTTTTGAATCTGAAACTTAGCACAGTTTTTGAAAACATTCAACCATCTACTATCAAACAAAAACATTTAGCCATGTATAAATTAAAAACATCCATTTCCGTAAGCACCGCTTTATTAATTTTCATCGTAATGTCCGCATTTCAAGTAGCAAATCCAGATGCTATTGTAGGCACATGGAAAGAGAAAGACGGCACAAAAACTATTGAAATTTACAAAGTAAACACCTCGTACTTTGGAAAAATTACCGAGAACTTAAGCGAAAAAGAGAATAAGATTAAACCCGGAACGGTAATTATGAAAGACTTTGTTTATGAAGATGACAAATGGAAAGGCACTATTGACATTCCATCACGAGATTTAAGTTTAAAAGGCAAAATCACTTTAGAAGGCCCTAATGAAATTAAATCCGTAGCAACTGTTGCTTTCGTGGGTAAATCTAAAAGTTGGACAAGGGTTGAGTAATTGACACTGTTGTTGCTTAAATATTTTCATTTATAAAAGTTGCATCCAACACATCACTCGATTTTATTCAGCGTTTTTTGGTAAATTTGCGCCAACTTGAAAGATATACTTTTAATTACGCCACCTTTTACCCAACTAAATACGCCCTACCCCGCTACGGCTTATTTAAAAGGATTTTTAAATACCAAAAGCATCACCTCATACCATGCTGATTTAGGTATTGAGGTAATCAACTCGCTTTTTAACAAAAAAAGTTTATCACAATTATTCGAGTACGCTTCCTTAAAGAAAGACAGCTTTTCCGATAACATTAAGCGGATTTATGCATTAAAAAACGAGTACATCAAAACCATTGACGATGTGATGCTTTTTTTGCAAGGCAAAAATCAAACCTTAGCTCGGCAGATTTGTAGTGATGACTTTTTACCTCAAGCATCACGATTTCTGCAATTAGATGATTTGGATTGGGCTTTTGGCAATATGGGAAACCAAGACAAAGCCAAACATTTGGCAACACTTTACTTAGAAGATTTGTCTGATTTTTTGGTCGAATGTGTGGATGATAATTTTGGCTTTAGCCGATATGCTGAGCGTTTAGGCAGAAGTGCCAATCAATTTAATGAGTTATATACTTTTCTGCAAAAAGGACCAACATACATTGATAAGGTAACACTTTCTCTTTTAAAGGATAAAATTGAGCGCCAGCAACCAAAATTAGTTTGTATTTCTGTTCCTTTTCCGGGAAACCTGTATAGTGCTTTTCGTTGTGCACAGTTCATCAAACAAAACTATCCTCATATAAAAGTGAGCATGGGCGGTGGCTTTCCCAACACAGAACTCCGAAGTTTAAAGGATGTTAGGGTTTTTGAGTTCTTCGATTT
>DASSWV010000159.1:0-3783 GCA_035704545.1 Pelobium sp. | reverse complement strand
GGTTTGATGTAATTCACGGTTACCGTACCGTTTACCCTATCCCCTTGGCGCAAGCCTGCTCCTGGAATTTAAGTTTGGTAGAACAAGCAGCCGCAGTGGCCGCTAAAGAAGCTAAACTTTCTGGTGTTGACTGGACATTTTCGCCGATGGTGGATGTAGCCCGAGATGCCCGATGGGGAAGAGTGGCTGAAGGATACGGCGAAGACCCTTATACAAATGCAGTATTTGGAGTAGCATCTATCAAAGGTTATCAAGGTAATAACCTATCAGACCCCTACTCAATTGCCGCTTGTTTAAAACATTATATCGGTTACAGTCTTTCAGAAGGTGGTAGAGATTATCGTTATTCAGATGTATCCGGTCAAACCTTATGGGAAACCTTTATGCCACCATTTGAAGCAGGCATTAATGCCGGGGCAGCAACGGTTATGAGCGCTTTTAATGACATTAGCGGTGTGCCCGCATCTGCCAATCATTACACACTTACAGAAATTTTAAAAGACCGTTGGAAACACGATGGTTTTGTAGTTTCTGATTGGGGTTCTGTAGAAAATTTAATTCCACAAGGCTTTGCTAAAGACGCAAAAGAAGCAACGCTAAAATCTTTTACTGCTGGTGTAGAGATGGACATGGTAGATAATCTTTACGTTGAAAACCTCCCTCAATTGGTTAAAGAAGGCAAAGTTACCATTGCGCAAATTGATGAAGCGGTACGCAGAATTTTAAGGTTAAAGTTTAGGTTAGGTTTATTTGATAAGCCTTATGTTGAAGAACTTCCAGAAAAAGACCGTTATTATCAACCTCAAAGTATGGCTGTTGCATCAAAATTGGCAGAAGAATCTATGGTTTTGCTTAAAAACGAGCGTAACACCTTGCCTTTATCAAAATCTGTTAAACAAATTGCTTTAATTGGACCAATGGTAAAGGATAGCGTTAACCTGATGGGTTCCTGGGAAGGACAAGGAATTGCATCTTCTGTGGAAACGTTGATGGCTGGTTTTACCAAGGAGTTTAAAGGGAAAGCAGCACTTAATTATGCAAAAGGTTGCGATTTTGATGGCAAAGATGAAAGCGGATTTGCTGAAGCCGTTGCAGTAGCCAGCAAGTCTGATGTAGTTGTAATTTGTATAGGCGAAATGAAAAAATGGAGTGGAGAAAATGCAAGTCGCTCTACAATTGCTTTACCAGCGATACAAGAAAAACTAGTTGCAGAACTAAGAAAAACAGGAAAACCAATTGTCCTGATTTTATCAAGCGGAAGACCGATTGAGCTGGGGAGACTGGATAAAATTTCTGATGCAATGCTTGAAATCTGGCAACCCGGCATTGCTGGCGGAAGCGCTGTTGCTGGTTTGGTTTCTGGCCGTTTAAATCCATCAGGAAAACTGGCAATCACTTTTCCTTTGGCCACAGGTCAAATCCCAACTTATTATAACATGAGGCAATCTGCCCGTCCCAAATTAGGAGGCTATCAAGATATTTCAACAGAACCAATGTACTGGTTTGGACATGGTTTAAGCTACACCAATTTTACTTATGGTAAAGTTTCATTGTCTGATAGTGTTGTTAAAAAGAACCAAAAAATAATTGCACAGGTAGAAATTGCAAACACAGGCAAAATGGAGGGTAAAGAAACTGCTTTGTGGTTTATTGCCGACCCAGTTGCATCCATCACTCGCCCAATGAAAGAGCTAAAGTTTTTTGAAAAAGAAAATTTAAAAGCCGGAGAAAAACGAATATTCCAATTCGAGATAGACCCAATGAGAGATTTAAGTTTCCCAGATGCAAATGGCATACGCCGTTTAGAAAGTGGAGATTTTTATGTGATGATTAATGACCAAAAAATTAAGTTCGAATTAATGGATTAGTGATTCAGTATTTATATCTAAAACTTCAAAAAAATGAAAATATTTAAATGCTACTTAATACTTACCATTTGTTTGTTAATCTTACCATCCTGGGCACAGCAAAAAAAACAGTTTAACGCCTTGTTAATCACCAAAACGGCTGGCTGGCACCATGAATCTATACACGATGGGGTTACTGCCATAAAGTCTTTAGGCGAAAAACACTTTTTTAATGTAACCTGGCATCAGGAGGGAGTACAAATTACTGATAAATATCTGCAAAACTTTGAGGTAGTTATATTCCTGAATACTACCGGTGATATTTTTAATGACGATGAACAACTCGCGTTTGAGAAGTTTATCCAGTCGGGTAAAGGTTTTGTTGGTATCCATAGCGCATCAGACACAGAATATGATTGGCCTTGGTACACCAAATTGGTGGGTAGGATGTTCCACATTCATCCGGTTATACAAACCGCAAAATTGAGACTTACCGACAAAAAATTTAACGGTTTAGAAGGTTTTACTGATGGACAGCTATGGACAGATGAATGGTATGAGTTTGGTCCAGAGAAAACCAACGGTTTAAATTATATCCTTGCGGTAGATGAATCAACCTATGACCCTAAAGTGGAATGGGCAGGCAGAAGTATAAAAGGCAGTGGAATGGGGGATTTTCACCCAATTGCGTGGTACCATGAATATGACGGAGGAAGATCTTTTTATACTGCTTTAGGCCACCAACCAACAGACTACACAAATAATGCATTTTTAAGCCATGTTTACGCAGGTATTTATTGGGCGGCAACAGGCAAAAAATAATCTTTTAAATAAATTAACTAATGATGTATACGCCTTCAGAAGATAGGTACAGTAAAATGATCTATAACCGTTGTGGCAAAAGCGGCTTGCTATTGCCTGCGCTATCAATGGGGCTTTGGCATAACTTCGGAGACATAGATGATTATGATGTAGCTCGTGATATTTTACATACTGCTTTTGATAATGGCATTACACATTTTGATTTAGCCAATAATTACGGTCCACCGGCGGGTGCTGCAGAATCAAATTTCGGAAAAATTTTTAAGCAAGATCTTCTTCCTTATCGGGATGAACTCATTATTTCATCAAAGGCAGGTTGGGGAATGTGGCCGGGACCTTACGGCGATTGGGGCTCAAAAAAATATTTGGTTGCCAGTTTAGATCAGAGCCTAAAAAGATTGGGCTTAGATTATGTGGACATTTTTTATCATCATCGACCAGATCCGCAAACACCTTTAGAAGAAACCATGGCAACCTTAGATTTAATGGTGCGCCAGGGCAAAGCACTTTATGTTGGCATTTCAAGTTATGAACCCGCAGAAGCAGCACAGGCTTTTAAAATCTTAAAAGAATTAGGTACACCTTGTTTGATCCATCAGCCAAAATATTCAATGTTTGATCGTTGGGTTGAAGATGGATTATTGGATGTTTTAGAAGACAACGGAGTGGGATGTATTTCTTTTTCTCCGCTTGCACAAGGTTTATTATCCAACAAATACTTAAACGGAATCCCTAAAGACTCCAGAGTGGCAAGTCATCGCGGAAACGGCGCTATTGAAGAAGATTATTTAGATGATATCAAAATAGAAAAAGTTAAAAAATTAGCTCTTATCGCTAAAGAAAGAGGACAAAACTTAGCGCAAATGGCATTATCCTGGGTTTTAAAAGACCCACGAATTACCTCTGTAATATTAGGTGCCAGCAAAGCAGCACAGGTATTAGATTCTATCAAATGTTTAGAAAACTGCCGTTTCTCCGAAACAGAATTAAAAGAAATTAACCAAATTTTATCGTAAAAAATGAAGTTCAAACTGTTATTATTGAGTTTACTTGTTTCTATTTTCATAGAAGTTAAAGCTCAAATCCCAAATGCTAAAATTGGTTCTTTCGATCA
>DASSWV010000103.1:0-4751 GCA_035704545.1 Pelobium sp. | reverse complement strand
AGTTCTACATGATAACCATCACCCAATTTTTTTGCAACTGCATCACGCACATTGTTTCCATAAATTAATAATGGCGAACCCTGTTCTGTCCAGATTTCTTTATAGATTTTAGCAGATTTTGGTCCACGGAAAGGCACAATAATTCCTTTTACCAAAAGTGTTCGGTTAAAAGCGTTAATATCAATTACCCGCTCGTCCATTAAAAATTGATCGAGATATTTTCTTACGTCTGCTGTTGAGGGACTATCTGGTGTACCCAGATTGACCAATAATATACCTTTTTTACCCATTGTTTTGTTGCTGTACTGCGTCTTTCATTTGCCAAAGTTTCCACCAGGGCGTTCCTGGCGATTCATGGTGCTCATAATGATAACCAAAAAAGTAGCAAGTTAAAAAAGCCCAGATATGATTTTTTGATTGTGTTTTTGAATGATGAATATTTTGATGTTCGCCTTTGTGCGGCAAGTAAGTGCCGAAATAAAAGAGCTGTAAAGTACTTAACAACGATGGAACAACCCAAAACATCAAAAGGTTTTGTTCTGGAATGTACAATTTTAAAACATTGTAAATAATTGCCATTGTAACCACTTGCCACCAAGTGAGGTATTGTTTGATGAATTGATAATACCAAGCTAAAAAGTTTCCTTCGTAATAATCTGGATCATCATTAGTGTGCACAAATTTGTGGTGTTTGTGATGTTCGGTATTTAACTTTTGAAAAGGAAAAACTGCGTAAAGCAAAGTGCAAATTTGCCCAATAGCGTTATTTAGTTTTTTATTGCCCGGAGCAACCGTTCCATGCATTGCATCATGAGCGGTAATGAAGAGACCAGTGTATAGGTGCATTTGGATCAATACAAAAACGTAGACTAGCGGATTGGTAAAACTAAAATTAAAACGCATCAACAAAGTAATGCTTACCATCCATAAACTGATGATGAGTAGTGCCATGTATATGCCAGCGTTGTTTTTCAATTTTTTTGTTTTTTATTTGATGATGAGTTTTGTCGTCACTTTGAGGTACGAAAGGTGCCTTAATATGAGTTTTCTCTTTTGATTTTCATCTTTCAAATAAGATCTTCTTGGCCAATCGGCGGATCAGTATGACGAAACGTTTGACTAAATTGCTAAATGGGATGGTTTTAGCACCCATGCCAATTTTACCGGGAAACGCTCAAATAAATTTAATAAGTTTCTAAAACCTCTTTAACCTGCTCCATTAACCACATTGGAGTTGATGTGGCTCCACAAATACCAACTTTATCGTTTTTATTAAACATCGCTCGCTCTAAATCGTTTGGTTTACTAATAAAATATGTAGCTGGATTGTGTTTTTTACAAACTTCATAAAGCACTTTACCATTCGATGATTTTTTGCCCGATACAAAAACTATTTTATCAAACCTTGTCGCAAAGTTTGGTAATTCTTTGTCTCTGTTTGAAACCTGCCGGCAAATGGTGTCATTAGCTTTAACTGTATGTCCGCGAGCAATCAGCTCGTTTTTGATATCGTAAAACTTATGTGTTGATTTTGTGGTTTGGCTATAAAGTGTGAAAGACTGTGGTAAATCCACACCATCCAATTCTTCCAAATCCTGAAAAACCAATGCTTCGTTATTCGTTTGTCCTTGTAAACCAATTACTTCGGCATGGCCATGTTTACCGAAAATAAGTACCTTTTCTTTTGCATCATGGGTGGTCTTTATCCGGTTTTGTAATTTTAAAACCACGGGACAGGAGGCATCAATTAACGTAATATTGTTTGCCAAAGCTACTCTATAAGTCTCGGGAGCTTCACCGTGTGCCCTAATCAAAACTTTCTCATTCTGTAAAGATTTAAGATCTTCGTTGTCGATAATTCTTAATCCTTTTTTCTTTAATCGAATAACTTCTTCATCGTTATGAACAATATCTCCTAAACAATATAAATATCCATCCTCTTCTAAAATTTCTTCTGCCATATCAATGGCGTAAACCACACCGAAACAAAAGCCCGAATCCTGATCAATAGAAACCTTTAAATTATAGTCCATTTGATGTTATTTTTTACAAAAATATAAAAAGTTAAGTCACAATGCGGTAACATTTAAACCAATGAAAAACAGCACTTGGCTAACCAGTAGCGTTAAGGCAACAGGATTAGATTTTCGGAATTCCAGTTGGTAGTAAACCCTGAGTAAGATAAAGCAAACAAAAAACCAAGCGACATAATTCTGTAACGGGATTGCGCTATTTGCCCAACTCCAATAATCAAATTTTACAGCTACTGGTTCAATTAAAAAATCAATGAAAACTAAAGCTACTGCGCCAATGATTGATTTTAGGTTCCGTTGATGTTTAAAATACTTTTTAAGTACAGCACCTATAGAAAACACTAGAATTACCCAGTTTACACCAATTAATAAAGGGACTTGCGCCACTTTAACACCTAATGTGTTGCCGTAAGCATACGTTCCGAAAATAGCACCTGTAGACACGCCAACAACTTCAATTAAGTAGCCAAATGTATAAACGAATATTAATCCCAACCAAAAAGGCTTATTATATTCTTTTTGATTGATCAATAATATAGCTGCCATAAGCAAAAGGTGAAATGGTACAAAAGAGATAAAAAAATCATGCAGGTGCGGTACCGAAAAACCTACAAAGCCCACTATGTGGAAAATAATGATGAAAATTTTGGATAAGCCCGGTTTCTCTAAATACTTCATGATCTGATAATTCTACCTTTCCAGCTAACGGTTTTGCTTAATGATTGTTTGATAGATAGCGCAGCCAAGATAAACAAGTTTAACATTTGAACAGGGTGGTAAATAATATTCATCAACACATTTTGTCCCGAAAGATAGGAAATCATCATCCGACTAAAAATGACGAGGGTCAAAGCAAAATAAAATAACTGGAAATTACCAAATGCCAAAATGAAAACCGGACCCAATACAACAATTAATATATAAATAATTAAAGCTGGAATGCTATTATTGAAACCTGCCAATATGTTTTTACTGAAACCGTTTAGGCACTCGTTATAGTTTTTGTACATCCTACAAAAAATAAATCCATTTGCCAATAAAGCTTCGCCACGTAAAGCTTGGGACTTTACTTTCTTCATGATTTCGATGTCTTCTACCACTTTATCTTTCACAGCCTGATGCCATTGAAATTGTTGATACTGCTTAGCATCAAACAGCATAAACTGTCCGCTTGCGGCCGCAAGTGATGGGAGTTTGGAGAGTTTTACCAAACGCAAAGGCAAAAGATTGAGCAGTAAAAAGTGCATTAAAGGCACTACCGATTTTTCGCCAACGGTAGTGGTAATTTGGTTGGTAAATACACTAAGTAAACTCAGTTTGCCAATATACATGCGGTAAAGTGCGCTGTTAATCAAGCTTTCTTTTACTTCTTCATCCGCATCTAAAAACAATAACCAATTACCTTTTGCTTGCTGGCTTAATTGGTGGCAGGCAAAGTTTTTCCCCAGCCAACCTTTAGGCAAGGCTTTACTCTTTAATATTTTAAATTTTGGTTGGATTTTGCAAAACTCATCTACTATTGGAAAAGTTCTATCTTCTGAATGATCGTCCAATATAATGACCTCGTAATTCTGATAATCTTGCTTTTGGATGGATTTTAGCAAGTTAAGGATGTTTTCTTCCTCGTTTCTGGCAGGAATTAAAATGGACACTAAATCATCAAACTTTTTGGGCGAATGGGTAAGTTTTGGGTTGGATATAAAGTTGAAAAGCGTTACCGTAAAACGCAAAATCAGAAAAAAGAAAACAACGTAAAAAAAATAAATCATTTTATATCCTAATTTCTGACTGTTGATTTAACGATGCCTCGTAATGTTTGTTATACTCGCTTTTGATAACCTGCAAACTCGCAAATTCTGGCGCATCCCAATTTTTCAACGCTATTTTTAAAGTGGGTTTGCGTTGATCGAAATAATCGGTTAAAATAACTGCAAAAACGTAATCAAAAGTTTTTTGTGATGAGTTGATGATGCGTGACACACCTTTTTCAAAACTGATGGTTTTAGTATGTAATGAATGCAGTTGTCCTTGCGGAAAAATTAACACCAAATTTTCCGGATTATCCAATAGCTTCCCAGCATACTCTAAAGATTCTATTAAACTTTTCGCATTTTTTTGGATACTGAAAGCGCCTAAATATTTTAAGAAACCTACTTTTTTAGCAGTATCTTCCAAAACCATGACATGAAATTTTTTCTTGAAGTAGATTTTATTGAGGTGGAAAATCAAAAAACCATCCCACCAACTAAAATGGTTAGAGAGTAAAAGAATGGCTTTTTGCGGGTCAGATTCAATTTTATTGTATTCAAACGAAGAAAAATCCTTTTTAATGATCCGCTCTATGTACCAAGAGAAGAACGCATAAATGATTTTATTGGATTTAGGTTTAATCATCGTTTAAACAAAACGCTAATTTAGTCATTTGGTTTTAGTTACCGTTTAAACGTTTATGTGGTTTGTGAGGAAACTTCAATTATTTTCCAATTTTTTACAGATAAAATACGGATTGGACACTGGATCCCAACTAGTATTTTCAGGCGTAAAAACTTTTAAAAAAAATAATCCCTGTGCCTATTGTCTTTTCAGATTTATTTTTCGATATTTGCAAACTCTTTGTAAAACTGAGTTTTAATTAGGAAATAGGAAACACAACATATACAGTCATGTCAAGAATTTGTGATTTAACAGGAAAAGCAACAATGGTGGGTAATAGGGTAT
>DASSWV010000338.1:0-5068 GCA_035704545.1 Pelobium sp. | reverse complement strand
CTTTGGGACAACGGCGCTGTTACAGAAAATTTAAATGCTTTGACTGCTGGTTCTTATAACGTAACCATCACTGATGCCAACGGCTGTTCGGTTATCAAATCCATCACTATTTCCCAACCGTTAGAGGCTTTAACAATAACCGAAACGCATACCGATGCGAGCTGTTTTGGAACTGCCAGTGGAAGTATCGACATCAGCGTAAGCGGAGGAAAAGCGCCTTATACTTATTCATGGAGTAATGGAGCAACAACCAAAGATTTAAGCGCTCTGTTTGCCGGAGATTATGTTTTAACGGTAAAAGATGCTAACAATTGTCTTTCTTCTCTTACTATAACGCTCAATCAACCTTCGGAGGCGTTAGAATTAACAGAAAGTCATCAAGATATTTTATGTTACGGAGATGCAACAGGCAGTATAGATCTTATTATAAACGGAGGGACGGCGCCCTATACCTACTTGTGGAGCAACAATTCTACCAGTAGCTTCCTTTCTGAAATTAAAGCTGGAATTTATACTGTGGTGGTTACAGACGCAAAAGGTTGTACAATTGGTAAACAAATTAAAATTAACCAACCTGCAGCGCCTTTAAACATTGCGGAAACGCATCAAAATGTAGATTGCTTTGGCTCAAAAACCGGAAGTATTTCTATCCGCGTTTTGGGTGGAACTGCCCCTTACAGTTATGAATGGTCGAATGGGATTGAAAACCAAAATTTAACCAACCTTGCTGCAGGTAGCTATGAAATCAAAGTGACCGATAAAAATGGCTGTACCGTTATTAAAGAGATCCAGATTACGCAGCCCGTTGCCCCCATTTCAATCGCCGAAACTCATCAGAACAATGCGTGTTACTCCGAAAGTAAAGGGAAAATTGAGCTTAGGGTTATAGGGGGCACACCTCCATACCAATACAAGTGGAGCAACGGGGCAACCACGCAAAATATAGCTAACCTACCTGCCGGTCTTTACAGTGTTGTTGTCACTGATAAAAACGGATGCAGTAAGTCTCTATCAGCAGAGATAACGCCATTGACCCCGTTTGTAATCACAGAACAGACCGATCAGATAAAATGTTTCGGAGAAAACTCGGGGGAAATCGCCCTTCAGCTTAGTGGGGGAGGAGAGCCTTATCAGGTGAAATGGTCTAATGGGGCAACTGGCTCAAATATTCAGAATTTAACTACGGGAAGCTATACCTATGTGGCTAAGGATGCTTATGGCTGTATTCTAACAAAAACCATTACCATTAATGAGCCTGAGCCCCTGGTAGCGCAGGCCGAGGTTAAAAACACCACTTGTAAATACTCGCCCGATGGGGCTATAAAAATTAATGTTTCTGGCGGAACAAAGCCTTATCGATTTATTTGGAACAGTACCGACAGGGGGCAAAAAAGTACGCTCGTTAATATAAATGCTGGGCTATATAACATTACTGTTATCGATGCGAATAACTGTACTGTTCAGCTGTCCGCCGAGGTTTTTCCGGGCAACTGTGCGCCAAGTGCGGATAACGACAGATATCAAACCGAGGAAGACAAACCTATAATTATTCAAACGCCAGGTGTTATTGTCAACGATTATGATCCGGATGACGATGACCTGCGCATCACCCTAAGTACCGCCAAAGATCCGCAAGGAGAAACTGGTAATGTATCTAAGAATAAGTCTGTTTTTAAAACTAAAAATGGAGAAGTTAGCCTCAACGCCGACGGTTCTTTTACCTATACGCCAAATAAAAATTTCTACGGTATAGAATATTTTGTATATGAAGTAAACGATGGGGATCTGAAATCCGACTTTGCCCAGGTAACTATTATGGTCACCCAGGTAAATGATCCTCCCTCTGCCACAACAGATGGTTTTGAGACGCAAGAGGATGTTCCTGTAAATGGTTTCGTGGGCATAAATGATTCAGATCCGGAAAGCGAGCCGCTCAGGTACGTAGTTACCAATCAGCCATCAAGCGGTACGCTGATTTTTAACCCTGATGGTACTTTTATTTATACGCCAGAAGAAAATTATAAAGGAACCGTAACTTTTGATTATCAAGTATGCGACTCGGAAGGACTTTGCGACCAAGCCACAGTTACTATTGTGGTTATTCCGGTAAACGATGCGCCTATCGCCGGCGATGATAAATTTAGTTTACAAAGAAATGGGCAGGTTAGCGAAACTGTTACGGCTAATGATAGCGATGCCGATGGGGAATCCCTACAGTTTACTAAACTAACAGATCCGTCAAACGGAACGGTTACATTTAATGCTAACGGAACATTTACTTACCAACCACAAGCAGATTTTAAAGGCATCGATCAATTTACTTACACAGCCTGTGATCCTTCGGGTTTATGTGATGATGCGACCGTTACGCTGATTGTTCAGCCCGTAGTTACGGTAAATTTAGTGCCGAGAGAAGCAATTATAAATGAAGGCGATAGCATCAAAATTACTGCGGTTTTAACAGAGTCTTTAGTCGAGGATGTAACTATTTATTTAAGTTGTACAGGTACAGCTACGCTCAATAATGATTATGTTTTAACAGATAATTATCTGTCATTTTTGATTCCTGCTAATCAAACTGAAACCAGCCATTACTTTAGCATCAACACCATATTAGACGATATAAAAGACGATAATGAAAATGTCATCAGCAACATTACCAGCACATCTAAACCGGCTTTTGTAAATATAGGGAACAATTCTACCGTACTGATTAAAGATGTTTATCCGGAGTCGGTCACAAACACTCCATCAGAAAACCCGGATATTAATCCCGATCCATTGGTTTCGCCAAACGGCGATGGTTTGGGTAACGAGACATTTGTGATTTACAATATTTCCAAATATCCAAATAACGAAGTGGTGATATTTAACCGTTGGGGAAACAAGGTTTATGAGACCAGAGGTTACGATAATAAAGGCAATTCGTTCAAAGGAATAGCAAATGTTGGCATCTTAACAAATTCCAACAAAGAACTGGTTGATGGCGTGTATTATTACCTTATCTACACCGACGAAGACAATAAAAGAAAGTTGAACAAAGGCTATCTGATTTTAAAAAGGTAAATAATAGGTTTTAGGTATTAAGTTGTAGGTAAGTATTAGGTTGTAAAGAAACTTACAACCTAATACTTACTACTTCCTCCCTTCCTCTTCCCAGATCATCGCTAAATTTATAATCGTTCGCACCGCAGCTTCCATATCCTGTACAGAAACCCACTCTTGCTTGCTATGAAAAGCATGTTCGCCAGCAAAAATATTAGGACAGGGCAAACCCATAAAAGATAACCTGGAACCATCCGTTCCGCCCCTAATACTTCTTTTTATAGGTTTTACGCCGGCTCTTTCAATCGCTTTTAAAGCAAAAGCACTCACATCTGCGTGTTTTGCAACAACCTTTTTCATGTTGCGGTATTGCTCCTCAATTACAAACTCTACCGAAGCACCTGGATAGTTTTTTAAAACTTCATTACAGATTGTTTTTAATTCATCTTCGTGTGCAAGTAAACTCTCATCATCAAAATCCCTGATGATAAAATCTATTACAGCTTCTTCAACCTGGCCTTTTACTTCAACCGGATGAATAAATCCTTGTTTATCCGTAGTGCTTTCTGGCGAAAGTCTATTTTTTGGCAAAGCGAAAATAATTTCTCCGGCTATTTTAATTGCACTTTGCATTTTTCCTTTTGCAAATCCAGGGTGTGTGCTCACGCCTTTAATCTTAACTCGCATTCCATCTGCCGAAAAAGTTTCATCCTCAAAAGAACCTAAAGTTTCGCCGTCAATGGTATAGCCAAAATCGGCGCCCAGTTTTTTAACATCTAAATAGTTCACGCCTCTGCCAATTTCTTCATCGGGTGTAAATAGTATTTTTATCTCGCCGTGTTTAACATCGGGGTTTTGCATAAAGAAATCGACAGCATCCATAATCTCTGCAACTCCCGCTTTATTATCTGCACCTAAAAGTGTAGTGCCACTTGCCGTGATGATATCGTTTCCTATTTGTGCTTTCAAATCCGGGTGTTCACTCATCTTTAAAGTCACCGTCGTGTCCTCAGGCAAAATCAAGTCTGCGCCACTATAATTTGTATGTACAATTGGTTTTACGCCCGCTCCGCTACAATCTGGTGAGGTGTCCACATGAGAACAAAAACAAATTACTGGAACATTTTTTTTAGTATTAGACGGAATCGTCCCAAACACATAACCAAATTCGTCCAGATGCGCATCAACGATACCCATAGCTAAAAGTTCTTTTACCAACTCGGCAGAAAGTATTTTTTGTTTGGCAGTTGAAGGCACAAGATTAGAGTTATAATCGGATTGAGTGTCGTATTTAACATATTTTATAAATCGCTCTTTAACAGTATAATTGATGGTCATTAAAATAGAATTTTGATTATCGGATTATTTGAAATATTTTTATGGCTTCTTTACATGAAGAATGAAGAGTAAAAGATATCTTACAAACTTGTTAATTTTACATTAGCTATCAATAATTTGAAAAAAATAATTTTTATCCTTTTACTTTTTGTCTCTGCCCAAGCGTTTTCACAAGCGGAATTCAATAGAATAGGATTTGGTGTTAATGCCGGAGTTACTACTGCTTTTACTGGGTTAACTTATGGTTTAAGCGAATTGCCAGGTTTAAATGGTTTTAACGCAAAAAAAACCTTAACAAGTAACAAGTCCAAAGTACTTGGAGGCTCTCTCGACTTTTACTTTACTCCATTTATTTACGGTGGTTTAGAGTATAATATGGTACAACTTAAAGATGGTACTGATAAACATAACCGAGCTTTTATTTCTGACTTCTCTTCAATTGAGCTTAGAGGAAACGTTTCTGCCGGTCAATTTATAGATTTTTCATACAGCCCTTTTTTGTATGCCATTCGTAATGTTAACGCAGGTATAGGTATAGGCTTCATTAGCGGGAAAAACAATGTTGCAGACTGGCCTGTGGGAACCACCGCTTCAGATCCAGGACCTTTTCCCCGCAGAACACACGGAGACGATTTAGGTAAAAGTGAATTCAGCAGTGTGATAGCTTTACCAATAAGCATCGGTT
>DASSWV010000432.1:0-5893 GCA_035704545.1 Pelobium sp. | reverse complement strand
TAATCGCAATTGAAAACGGGCAATTGGGATAATTTTAAAATAGTTTTGATTGGTACTTGTTCCGAGGCTTACTTTTTCGCCAACCAAGGAAGTGCTGAGGCCGGTTACCCCCAAAGAGAAACTGTATTTTGTCTGATTATTTCCGTATTTGTAATTGATTGAATTACGGTATTGCGTAAAGAAATAGTTGAAAATATTGCTCAGCGAATCAATCACAAATCGGTTGTCAAGGCTATCTATGTTACTGGTAATTCTACTATTATCATAACCTCTACGTTCAACGTTTGTATTAAATTCTAACCTAGAAATTGCAGTTAAAGGCTCTGAATAGGTAAGGCTCCCTCTGTAGTTGTTCTGTATATTATGCGTATTGATGCCTCTGTGGACTATGGAATCTATTGGCTGGTTATTGTTGTCTTTATCAAAATAGGTAATAACATTGTTTTGCTCAGATTCATTATCGTTTTTTTGTTTACCGATGGTTGCCTCCGCAGAAAACACCCTTCCAGGTTTACGCAACCATAAATGCTGGTAAGCAACTGTTCCACTAACATCAGGTCTTTTTCCACTTATTTTGCTGTTGTTGAATTGATTTTGTTGGATAAATCCTGTTTGAAAAGTATTAGAGATGTTTTCCGAGTCAGTGTTGTTTAATGAAATGTTAGGCCTAAATTGTAAAAAGTTAGCGCTATCAATGGTGTATTCTACTTCAAAATTGATGTTATGCGTCCCTCCAAAATTCTGATTATCACTGTATCGTTCAGTAAAAGTTTTTTGAACGTTATTATTTTTATCGATATTATTGAACTCAGAATAGCTATCGGTTATGGTATTGTTATCGTTGTAACGAAACGAGTAATTTGCTAAAAATTCAACCTTTTCTCCAAATTTATCTCGGTAAGTAAAAGAAGGACGTGTGTTTAAACTGGTTCCGCCACTTGCACTTCCACTACCGCCACCTCCAAAACCTGCCCCGCTTCTTCCGCCACGGTTATTCCCCGACCCTAACCGCCCTACGCTGCTATTTCCACCAGCAATTCCGTTCGGTGTTTGCATAAAAGTACCATTTGCGGTTAGCGTTTGGTTCATGTTAATTCTTGTAAGGTTTGCACTTGCTTCTAATTGGTCCAATGTGCCCACTCCAAAATTTAGCCTCGCCATGTTGCCCACAGATTTCTCTGTTTTAGTAGTGATGTTTAAAACTTTTGTAGGGTCGCCATCTTTTATTCCAGTTCTGGCTGCGGTGTTGCCGTAATCATCTACAATCTGTATTTTTTCAACTATTTCAGCAGGTAAATTCTGAACTGTAGTAGCCACGTCTCCGCCGTAAATATCTTTTCCGTTTAACCTGGCTTTTGTTACCGCCGTACCATTCACGGTTAAAGAACCATCATTACCTACTTCCATTCCTTCCATCTTCTGCAAAAGTTCATCAACGGTGGCTCCGGCTCTAACCACGTAATCGCTCGCTCTATACTCAATAGTGTCAGTTTTATAAACTATAGAAGGAGTGCCGTTTACCGTAACTGCATCTAACATCCTCGAATCTGTTTTTAATACAATCGGATCCAAAGTTAAGCGAGGCGTAGCATCATTATATTTCCCTGAAATTGCTTTGCCTACGTAACCCAGCGAGCTCACATTTAAGGTAAACACCCATGATTTTACGTTTCTAAAAACAAAAATCCCATCTTCGTTGGTACTCGTCCTCAAAGTATCTGCGGATGAGGTTAGGGTTACACTTGCGCCAATAATAGTTTGATTTGTAGAATCTTTAACGATTCCACTAACCTGTCTTGTTGGGATTGGTTGTGGTTTAACTGCTGTAGCGGATTTGTTTTGTGCTGTTGATTTGAGGCTAATTGCAATAATAATCAGAAGTAAAGCGCTCGTGATCAGAAATTTGATGTTTTTCATTTTTTTTGGAGCAAAAATCTTTACTTAGCTAAGGTGTATTTCCCCCAGAGATCCGTAGGAGTGATTAAATCTTGAAAATCGACACTTCCTCTTCTTCCGCCACCGTTTCCTCTGTTTCCACCGCCTCCAAAACCGTTCATTTGTAGGCCGTTTACCTTAATGTTATAGCCAAATTCTTGATTGATGTCAATGGGCAACAGTTCTAAAGGAATCCCAATTTCATAAGTGTAAGTTCCCTTTTCATCCAAGGTTGCCATCGCTTTAACACTGTACTCATTGTAAATAGAAACTAGGGTGTCGGTCACGTTTTTAAAACCGAAAATCTTAATGTCTTTCGCTGTTGCAAGCTGTTTTTGCCCAAAAGCATTTTGCAAAGAGTCCCGCTGTTCCTGTGTCATCGTTTGAAACGAACCCATTGAACGCTGACTGCCACCGCCCATTGCCGCTCTTCTGCTGTTGCGGGTAATCATAGGGTAAGTTAAGCTCAATAATTCTTTGCTTCTCTTTTTACCATCGGCATTAATACCAAAAGTAATCCCGCCCATTAAAATTTTGCGTGTTGTGTTTACATCAATTGCCTGGATAATTAAGTAAAGCTTTTTATCATCATTAGCAATGGTATAACTTAGTCCAGTGCTTTTATTGAATGCCTTTAAAGGAATGGTCCAGTCAGTGGCATTGCCATCCACGTTTATTTTTGAAACTAACAAGTTTCCTTCTTGCACATCACTAAGCTTTTGTGCAGATACAGAAACAATGCTAACCAATAAGGCAAAAGTTAGTGCACCGGCGTTTTTTAAGTTATTGCATTTCATCGTCTAAATATTTTAAACCTAAAGTTAAGTTTGAGAAATTTAATTAAAATTAAAAGATACCAGTGGTGCAATATTAGCTACCAAACCCAAAAATTAAAAGATTTTAAATTACGAGAGTCCACCCGAATATCATCACGTTTAACTTGTTTGCCTTGCAAAGGTTTAAACAGCAAAATGCATTAACTCAAACATCCGTAGAAACTCAGTTTGAATGTTTGCTTTAAAATGCACTTCCTGTTTGGAGTGTGGGTGTGTAAAGGAAAGTTCAGAAGCATGTAGCATCATGGTATCCATCTGCCAAGTTTCTTTAAAAAGCTTGTTCTGTTTATTGCATCCATGTGGCCGATCGCCAATAATGGGGTGGTTGATGTGTGCAAAATGTTTTCTTAATTGATGCATACGTCCCGTTTGTGGCGTTGCTTCAATTAACGAATAACGAGAACTGCTATGTTTGCCGAATGCAACCGGTATTTCTGCTTTTTGCAAAGTTTTAAAATGCGTAAATGCCTCTTGTAAAATGCCGTTTTCTTTTCTTAAAGGATAATCAATATCCATTTCATCAGGCGTATGCCCGCGTACAATGGCTAAATATTTTTTCTTAATTAGGTTATCTCTAAAAAGAGTTTGCAATAAAATATTGGTTTCCTTATTTAAGGCGAAAAGTAGGAGTCCGCCCGTTTTACGGTCTAATCGATGGGCAGGCCAAACGTTTTGTCCAATTTGGTCTCTTAACATTTGAAGTGCAAACTCTTCCGCATCCCTTGCAATAGGCGACTGGTGCACCAACAAACCGTGAGGTTTATTGATCAAAACCAAATCTTCATCTTGGTGAATTATCTCTAGCATTCAACTGCGAAATAATGAAAATTATTTGGGATTGAGATTTTTATTTGGTTAGGTAATATTAATGATGTAAACGACAGTAGGCATCTCTGAAAAAATCTATAAATAAAAAAGCAGGGTCTTCTGCGAAAGACCCTGCTTTTAAGGCTAAGGTTGCCACGCTTTGGGTAAAACTTACTTTGTGAGACGTCTCGTATCCTCGACGTGACGACAATAGGAAAGCTAAATCCTAAACTATCTTCCTGTACTTAATTCTTTTCGGTGCAACATCACCTAAACGTTTTTTACGGTTCTCTTCATAATCAGAATAATTTCCTTCAAAAAAGTAAACTTGCGAATCGCCCTCAAAAGCTAAAATATGCGTACAAATTCTATCTAAGAACCATCTATCGTGAGAAATCACTACAGCACAGCCTCCAAAATCATCCAAAGCTTCTTCTAAAGCTCTTAGCGTGTTAACATCGATGTCATTTGTTGGCTCATCCAGTAACAATACATTGCTTCCTTCTTTCAAAGTGATGGCTAAATGCACACGGTTTCTTTCTCCTCCGGAAAGTACACCCACTTTCTTCTGTTGGTCTGCGCCGTTAAAGTTGAAACGGGATACGTAAGCCCTAGAATTTGAGGTTCTGTTTCCTAACTGAATGTTCTCCAAACCGCCAGTAATGTTTTCCCAAACAGATTTATTGGCATCTAAATCATCATGGCTTTGATCCACATAGCCCAGTTTTACCGTTTCGCCAACTTTAAAAGTTCCGCTATCTGGTTGGTCTTGTCCGGTAATTAACCTAAATAAAGTGGTTTTACCCGCACCGTTCGGGCCTATAATTCCAACAATCCCTGCCGGTGGTAAAGAAAAATTAAGGTTGTCAAACAACACTTTATCGCCAAAAGCTTTGGTAACATTGGTGGCTTCAATCACCACATTTCCTAAACGGGGTCCAGGAGGAATAAAAAGCTCCAATCTTTCTTCGCGTTCTTTGGTTTCCTCAGACGCCAATTTTTCGTAGTTGGACAAACGAGCCTTAGATTTAGCATGACGAGCTTTTGGCGCCATCTTACTCCATTCTAGCTCACGTTCTAAAGTTTTCTGACGTTTGCTTTCTGTTTTTTCCTCTTGTGCTAAGCGCTTTGATTTTTGGTCTAACCAGCTACTGTAATTTCCTTTCCAAGGCAAACCTTCACCACGGTCTAATTCTAAAATCCATCCGGCAACGTTATCTAAGAAATACCTATCGTGAGTTACGGCAATCACCGTTCCTTCGTACTGTTGTAAATGTTGCTCTAACCAATCAATCGACTCTGCATCCAAGTGGTTGGTAGGCTCATCCAACAATAAAACATCTGGTTTTTGTATCAATAAGCGACAAAGTGCTACTCTTCTACGTTCCCCTCCTGACAAAGTGGCTATTTTAGTGTCGGGTTCTGGGCAACGCAACGCATCCATCGCTCTTTCTAGTTTTGCATCCAAGCTCCAACCGTCAACCGCATCAATTTTATCCTGTAACTCGCCTTGGCGGTTCATCAGTTTTTCCATTGCATCCGCATTCTCATAAACCTCGGGCAAACCAAATTTTTCGTTGATTTCCTCGTACTCTTTAATGATGTCCGTTATCTCTTTAGCGCCTTCTTCTACAATTTCCTTAACTGTTTTGGTAGGGTCTAATTCTGGTTCCTGCGCTAAATAGCCCACAGTATAGCCCGGCGAAAAAACTACTTCGCCTTGGTAAGCTTTATCTAAACCAGCAATAATTTTTAGCACTGATGACTTTCCAGAACCGTTGAGTCCAATCACGCCAATCTTTGCTCCGTAAAAAAAAGATAAGTAAATATTCTTAAGAACCTGTTTCTGAGGTGGGTAAATTTTATTTACACCAGCCATTGAAAATATTATTTTTTCGTCTGCCATTTTTTCTTTAAATTCTTGCTAATATCGTTTTTTTAGTCAAATTTGGGTAATTAATCTCAATTTGGAAACGGTTACAGAGTTTTCCACGTAAATGGTAGTATTGTTGATAAATACAAACCAAAGCAACGGTTCGGTTTATAAAACAATTTTATACATTGGGACGTTCAACAGATTAACAGAAAGGTTTTATTATGGAAGCTAAATTTTCACCAAGAGTTAAAGACGTAATTTCTTACAGTAGAGAAGAAGCTTTAAGATTAGGTCATGACTATATTGGCACAGAGCACCTGTTGCTTGGCTTGATTAGGGAAGGAGACGGGATGGCGATAAAGATTTTAAAATCTTTAAGTGTTGACACCTCTAAACTTCGCCGGGCGGTAGAAGATGCCGTTAAAGGCAATTCGGGTAC
>DASSWV010000430.1:0-5336 GCA_035704545.1 Pelobium sp. | reverse complement strand
CGCACTTTATTAAAGGATTTTGATACTTACGACGTAAAAACAGCAAAAGAAATTATGGATACCGATTTTGAGGTGGTGGATTTTAGTGCGCTTCGCAAGATGTTATCTGATCATCCTTCGGTCATTAAAGAAGAGCATATTTTAGTGCGGAAAAATGGACAGGTGGTTGCTTATGTTTCGCGATATAAGTTGTTGATGATTTATAACCAATATTTGAGTAATCCGGATTTGTTGTTTAGTAAATAGCGTAAATTTCCAGTTCTCCTTAAGCGGGATGTTTCAAATAATCAGAATTTATAGGCCAACCCAATAAAAAAACTTCTTCCATCAGAAGGTAATATCCCAGGGCCAGGGTAACCAGTTGCCCGGCGGGTATAGTAAATCTGATTGGCCAAATTATTCACACTTGCTTCAATGGTAAATCTTTTGAGTTGATAAGAACTGCTAAAATCCATAATCTGGTAAGCGGGAACTTCGCCTATAACTGCCGCAACACCGCCATCAATGGCATTAGTAGCATCGGTAAATTGTTGTGACAGATAGGTGAATTGGTACGATGCTTTGAATTTTTTGTAGCCCAACTTTAATCCTGCTTTTAAGTTGGTTTGCGGAACAAATTCAACTTCTTTTCCTTCAACGCCGGCAATTATACTTTTTCTATAATCAGATTTTATAAATGCCACGTTTGTAAAAGCGCCTAGTTTCCAATCGTTGCTCGGTTTTTGTAAGCTTTCTAAAACGTCTAACTCTGCATAAGCCTCGATACCTCTAATAATCGCCTGACCAATGTTTGTACGGTTTCTTTTGATCCTGTTGTCTTCATCAGCGAACTGAACCTCGCCAATCCGATTATTGTAGTTTAAGTAAAACAAGCTGACGTCGTAATTCAAAAAACGGGTTTGCTCACTGCGGATTCCTAAATCTAAAGAATAACCTTTTTCGTCTAGCAAATTAGGATCAACCACAGCTGAAGGGTTTGCAATCCTAATATCGCTGAAGGTAATGGAGCGGTAGTTTTGAGAGATATTTCCATAAATATTTACTGCATAATTAGGCTTATAGCTTAAACCTAACCCAGCAATCACAAATTTTCTTGGGTTGCTTTTGGTTTCATCATTCCGTTCATTTAGTAGTACATTTCCGGCGTTATCTCTTACAATGTTTCGGTAATAACCTTCTGCTTTGGTGTTGATATACTCGAACCTTAACCCCGGAGTTATGCTGAATTTCGGCGAAACGTTAAATATGTTTTCTAGAAACACAGAGGTGTTTCTATTAGGGAAATCATAATCGTTTTGAGTAAACTCTGCCGGATTAGAAAAATCAAAATTGGCATCTTTCCCAGTTGAACCTTCGCCTTGTACCGCATGGTTAAATCCATGATAATACCTTAGGCCAGCCAATAACACAGACGGACGACTAAACAAATTATATTTTTTTAAATAGCGAGCCTCTGTTCCCCAATTCTCAAAATCCCCTTTTATTAAATCTCTTGGTCCGTTATCATCAATAGTTGCTACCCTATTTGGTCTAAAACCTACAGAATATCTGGAGGCAGACAGACCAAAAAAGCGGAGGTTAAACTCATTTTTAGCATTAAATTGATGGTCGAAATGCAAGGCGTACAAGTTCCAATTTACTTTAAACCAATTACGCTCTCGGTTACTTTGCCTTGCATCCGTTGCAAACATATCATCGGTTAAACCGCCTGGTTGCTGGGCCAAATAATCCATGTGGGTAAAATCCAATCCCAAAGAAGTTTTAGCAGTAAACTGATATTTTACGTTTCCGTAAGCGGTATTGGCATTAAAATTTGAATTCGGGCGCCAACCATTCCCTTGCTTACGTTGGTAAAAGGTGTAATAACTTAGTTTGTTTTTGGTGCCGCTTGCGCTGATGAAAGAGTTAGAAAAGTCAAAAGAACCAATCGTTTGCCTAGCAACAATTTCCAAAGCAGTGTGAGTAACCGGCTTTTTCATCACGAAATTGATTAAGCCCCCAAACTGGGTTCCGTACTGTAAAGATGCTGCGCCACGCACAATTTGAATTTGTTCAATAGCTTCAACAGGAGGTGTGTAATAGCTTTCTGGGTAACCTAAAGCATCAGCGCTAATATCATAACCGTTTTGGCGGACGTTAAAATTGGCCGTACGGTTTGGGTCCAAACCTCTGCCGCCAATGCTCAACTGTAAACCAGCGCCTTCATTTTCCCAAATATTAAGGCCCGGTACTTTTGCATAAACTTGGCGGGCATTGTTGGTGGCAAGGTTCGCTGTTAAATCAGCAATATTAATCAGTTCCGATTTTTTTCCCTCGTAAATGGCCAAACCTTCCACACCGCGTAAATGCGTGAAACCTGCACCCGCTTTTTTCTCTTGTACTATAATTTCTTGTAATTGTTGAGGCTCGTTATTGAGTTTAATCTCTATAAAAACATCTCTATCAATTAAGCTTACCGTATTTACGGCTTGCCTAAAATTATCACTGATTGCAATGATGGTGTAAGTGCCTTTGGGCAGATTTTTAAACTCAAAAAAACCATTCTGATCAGTTAATACAGAAGATTTTCCATCGCTGAGATAAACCGTACAGTTCGCAATATTTTTCTGATTTGAAGCATTTACTGTTCTCCCTGATATGCCATATTGAGCAAAACAAATGGTAGAAAACAATAATATTACCAGCGTATTAAAAGCCTTTAATCTCATCGTTAAGAGGTAAAATCCAAGATTTTGGTGCAAAGGTATCTTTTTGCTTTGCTAAATCCACTTTGGGGTCAACAAATATTTGCCCAAGCCTGCCGTTTAAGGTCACATAAACGTCTCCATATACTTGCGGATTTTTGTAACCTCGCTCTGTATAAGTATCTCTAATTAAATGCGCATATTGTAAAATAAAATCTGGTTGGGTACTCATCATTTTCTCCTGTAACAATGTCAAAAACTCCTGATTGTTTACCACTTCAGCCTTTCCAGTGTCGTCTTTTACAGTAAACTGCGCATAGCCGGCTTTCTCCATCAACATTACCCGCCAAGAAAAACGGTAACCCTCCTCTGTCCAAAACAGCTCATTTTTATACAACATATACCTGAAAGGGATCAAAAGCTGTAGGGCTAAAAATATAGTGAACAATGCCACTAAGCTTTTTTGTTGTAACGGCGAGTAATTAAAAATTTTGTTTGTGTTGAAGCGGTTTTCCGGTATTTTAAAAATCTTGCTTAAATAATTGATGATTTTTAGGTGGAAGTTTGCCGAGAAAAAAAGTAAAGCAGTCGCCATCATAATGTAAGGGAACATCCCGATAGGAAATAAAACAGCCGTTAATCCGTGAAAAACTACCACAGACAGGTAAGCAAACCATCTGGTTTTCTTGTTCCATAAGAAAAATCCGATGCTTAAATCATATAAACAACCCACCCAACAAAAAACATAAGCAGTAATTTCATAGTTGAACAAGCCGCCAATGATGGGTGTTTGATTACGAGCAGGCAACCATATTTTCAAGGGTAAAGCATGAAACAGCCAATCACTATTCAGTTTTGCCAAGCCGGCATAAAAATAAAGGATAAACACCATCAACTTTAGCATATCAGTGTTCCATTTTGGGATAAAAGTAGCCTGCTTTTCTTTTTTTTGATGGGCATCAACAGAGAAGTACCTTTCTGCCGGCAAAAACATCATGATAAAAAGCACCAAACTGATGAAATAGTAATGGTTTAGATAAGTGCTTTTGTCCATCAGTTCGATGTAGGTGAAGCTGGCAAACAATAGCACACTGGCTTGCCGGTAATACCAGCCTATCGCAACGAAGATTGCAGACACGGCACAAATAGCAAAAAGAAGGTAGGTGTAATTTCCTAATGGTTTGATAAACTCTAAACCGTAAAAAGAGAAGAAGAATTTAGGTTTGATGTAAAGTTCATAGATCCAGCCGTTGGACCAAAAACGCAAAATGCTTAAAAACAACATACAGCCCGTTACTATTCTAAAAATAGCAAGTGGGGCTGCATGTTGTGTTTTATTTAAATATGCTTTTAACAAAGGCTAAATTTAATCTCCGTCATTGTCCGTATAGCTGATTGTTATGCTCATGGCTGATGTCATATCTACTTTTAGTAGTTTTACCAATATTTGCATTTCGTTAAAAGCATCAACCATTGGCTGGTTGTTGTTGATTACTTGGCTGTTTAAGTTATTGTTTAAAGCGTCCAATTTTCTAGCGCAGGCCTCAAACTGTTCAGCAATGATGTCTGCTAAAAGTTTACCGCTTGTTGCATCTTTAGCCCCTAAAGAGGTTAAGTAGCTTTTAATGGAATAGCCAGTGGTGTTAGCATTATATGCTTTGCCGTTATAAAAATCGAAAGATGCCTGTTGTGCGGTTTTAGCTAAGGTTAGTGATAAATCTTTTTTATAAAAAGCTTCCACTTTCTCTGGGAAAGTTGTTCCTGGTGTAAGCACTCCGGCAGGGATGCCAATTTTTCCAGATCTTATGTATCGCTCATAATTCAGCACAAAGCCATTAATTAAAGTAGATGTTGAAGAACCAGCGTCAATAGCTGTTTTTGATTTAAAAGTCTCAGCAAAATCGCCCTCCCAAGCATTATAAACACTGGTAAATGTAGTGTTCATCTGTGCAATAACTTTTTTCAAATAATTAACTCTTTTTGTAGCATCTGCGCCAGTGCTGTAATACGTCACAATTTCGGCATCGCTGTTTGCAACGCCGTTGATCAAATAATCTAATGCCGGAAAACCTTGGGCAGCGTAATTTGCGGGCAAATCCAAATTAGCCGTTCCGGATGTGATGTTAGACTGTATAACTGTCTCACTTGTAGGATAAATATTAAACTGAGACCTAATTGCAAAAGTTTGCCCTGGTCCGAAATCAAATAATTCCACTTTCTGCCAAGTAATATACGCTTCTTGCCAAGCAGTTCTTAAAGCCAACAGATTAGCATTGTTTGGTTGCGCTGCAAAGGCATCAGATTTGGCAAGCATCACATCAAATTTCAATTTAAAATCAGCATAAGCAGGCACAATGATATTATCGGCAAGGTTAGCTAATAATGCTTTTCTATCTATGGCATTGCTGTCTTCTTCTTTGGTGGGTTGGCTATCTTTGCCACATCCAACAAAAAACACTAAAGCTAGCAATCCTAAACAGAGCCCTTTAATCCAATTCAATTGTGCTTTTTGCATGCTTTATATTTTAATTGATGTTAAATTTGGCTTTGATGCTCGCCGATGCGGCATTAATTTTTGACTGGGTTAAATCCCAGAAACCGTTTTCCGAACCTAATAATGCAGTTAAAACATCATCAGAGAACTTAGCATCT
>DASSWV010000333.1:0-4327 GCA_035704545.1 Pelobium sp. | reverse complement strand
CGGAAGCGCAAGGAATGGCGGTTCGGGAGACCCTTTGTACCAACAATTATTCCCAGTTTCTTCTTGGGCCCAGAATTTCGTTACTGCACCTTTTTATAATGCCCAAAATGGTTCCTCGGATATCATAAGGATTCAGATTGCAAAAGATAATACAGTAATTTCTGTAAATGGATCTACCAGTAATACATTGGGCGTTCCGCTAAACAATCCTTATTCTGCCGGGGATATAATTACTTTTGCAGCAAACACCCCAACCGTTATTAAAGCTAATGAACCTATTTCGGTTACACAGCTTCAAGTGACTCAGGCCTGTAATCCGCTTAATGTAGGTAATAATAACACAGCCTTATTTCCGGGAGATCCTGAAATGACCATACTTAATCCAATTGAACAAACCTTAAAAGATATTACGGTATATTCTGCCGTAAGCTCCCCTTCTGCTCCAACAAGTATAACCAAACATTATCTTAATATTATTTTAAAAACTGCCGATATTGCCACGTTGACTGTTGACGGAGTTGCACCCGCTAATAACTATAAAACGATAGACAATACATACAGCTTTATTACTATTGATGTAACAGCTTCTTCAAATGTTAATCCTGCACACCGTATCAGGTGCGATAACGGCTTTGTAGCGATTGCTTACGGGTATGGGGTTGTGGAGTCATATGCTTATTTGGCAGGTGCAGATTTAAAAAATTTAAATGCCGGAATTGAATTTTATCCTGTAGGAGAAACTGTACAAGCTAGTTCTCTTTGTTTTGGGGAAGACTATAATATAAAGTTAAAGCTTCCTTACATTACCGAGGAAATAGTATGGGATTTTAATAACGGCGTTAAAAAAGAGACAGTTTTAACTCCTGCTTATACATCGGAAACAGTCGACGGTAAAACTTCTTATTATTATGATTACAAAATATTTAGTACTGAATTACAAACAATAGGTAATTATACTTTAAAGGCAACCGTTTTAAATCCAAATCCTAGCAGTTGTGATGCTTATGAAGATATTGTGACTGATTTTGAGGTGTTTAATAAGCCCACAGCAAAATTTACTGTGAATAAAACACAGGTTTGTGGTTCGGATTTGGTCACTTTTACAGATAGCAGCGATGGAAATGGAAAAAACATTCAAAGATGGTTTTGGGATTTTGGCGATGAAAGTGGCATAGAAGAAAGAACTGATGCTTTACCTTTTACTCATAAATACGTAAATCCAGGAGATTACACGGTTAAGCTATATGTCATAGGCGAAACAGATTGTGTTTCCAACGTGAATGATGCTTTAGTTGTACATGTAGCTAAATCTCCTGATGCTAATTTTTCTCAGCAGATGGTTAATTGTATTAGCCAAGCCATTCAATTTAATGATTTATCAATTCCAAATGAAGGGACAATCACGTCATGGATCTGGGATTTTGGAGACCCTACATCTGCAACAAACTCATCCACAGATCAAAATCCTTCACACACATTTGGCAAAACAGGGGTTTATAATGTGAAATTAACTGTTACCACAGATTTGGGTTGTAGCAATGTGGTAATCCAAACGATAACCATCAATCCATTACCAGAAGTGGATTTTGACACCCCTGATATTTGTTTAAACGATGCTTCTGCTCAATTTATTAATAAATCAACAATAAGCGACGGTACTGCAATGACGTATATTTGGGATTTTGGAGATCACAATTCTACTCCAGCTCAAAACACTTCCACGGTAGCAAGTCCTAGCCATATTTATACAGAAGCTAAAGTTTATCAAGTCACTTTAACTGCAACAAGTGCCAACGGGTGTGTAACAACTTTGACTAAGCCTTTCACAGTAAACGGAAGCACACCTAAAGCTGAGTTCAATATCCAAAACGAAGGAAATTTGTGCGGCTACCAAGAGGTTATTTTTGAGGATTTAGCTTCGGTCGATTTTGGGGAAGTCACTAAAATTGAATGGATCTATGATAGTTCAAAACCTACTGAGGTAGAAACTGATAACAGCCCCGCAACAAGAGCAGAGCGGGCAAAAGGCGCTAAATTATATTCACATCTTTATCAGGAAGCGTCTTTAACAGTTATTAAAGATATTACTGTGATAATGAAAGTTTTTTCGGGCACTAGTTGTGATATTAGCATTTCAAAAACTATTCGTCTTAAACCGGTCCCGAATGTTGTTTTTAATAGTCTAAGTGATGTTTGTGCAGAAGTTTTGCCTTTTCCACTCACACAAGCTTCAGAAACCAAAGGACTTGAAGGAGAGGGCAAATATTCAGGTAATGGGGTTGATGAAACCGGTATTTTTTCGCCAGCTCAAGCAGGAGTAGGAAAACATACCATTAGCTATACTTTTACCAAAGATAATGGTTGTTCTAACACTAAAACTCAAGATATTACCGTTTATCCAACACCCAGCGCTGATGCAGGAATTGATAAGACAATTTTAACAGGCGGTGGGATTGTGTTGGATGCTGTTGCCAATGGCAACAATGTAACCTATAAATGGACGCCGGCTACAGGTTTAGATAGAGACGATGTATTAAACCCAACCGCTTCACCGTTAAATGATGCCACCTATACTTTAACAGTTAGCAATGACCAAGGTTGCACTATAAAAGATAACGTTTTTGTTAAAGTATTGCAATTTCCGGAGATACCGAATACTTTTACACCAAACGGTGACGGAGTTAATGATATGTGGAATATCAAATATTTAGAGAGCTACCCTAGTAGTACCATAAAAATTTTTAATAGATACGGAAAGGAGGTTTTTACCAGCGGTAGATATCAGCCTTGGGATGGGAAATTGAATAACGAATATTTACCCGCAGGTATGTATTATTACATCATTACCGCAAACGGTGGAGAGTTGAAATATACTGGTTCACTAATGTTAGTAAGATAATCTAAATTGAGTGTAAATTTTATAATGGATAGTACCGAGTTTGCGAAATAGATGAAGAAGCTTGTTATTTTAGGCGTACTGTTTTTTATGAAGTTGCTGAGTCTTAATGCTCAACAAAAGCCTCAGTACACTCAATATATCTTAAATAATTACATTGTAAATCCCGCTTTAACTGGTATCGAAAGTTATATTGATGCAAAAATAGCGACCCGGCAACAGTGGGTAGGATTAGAGAATGCGCCTAAAACAAATTATCTTACCATACATATGCCATTGGGGAATACAGACGATTGGGCTGGCGCCACTTCTTTTGGTATGGTGGGCGAAAATCCTTTAGGCAAAAGCTATAAGTCGGATTATATGGCTTCAGCACCGCACCACGGAATTGGTTTAATGGTTGTTTCTGACAAAGCTGGACCTTTGGATAACACAACTGTTAACTTTACCTATGCCTATCATTTAGGTTTGGCACCAAAGCTAAACTTGGCAGTTGGGATTGGTTTGGGTGCGAGTAGGATAAGCTTAAATACCGCAGATATAAAACTGGAAGACCCCAATGATACCGCAATTGCAGATAATGGAACAGTAAGTAACATTCAGCCCGATGTGAATTTTGGTGTTTGGCTTTATGCCGCTGAATACTTTATTGGAGCATCTGTACAGCAATTATTGCCACAAACAATAGATTTTTCTGATAACTCAAACCCAAATGCCAGCAAAACTGAGCCACATGCTTTTGCTACCGCAGGTTATCGTTTTTGGTTGGGCGATGATATTACCGTTATTCCTTCTATCATGGTCAAATACGTAAATCCTTTACCCGTAGGTGTGGATTTCAATACAAAAGTTGCTTTTAGAAATAAGATTTGGATAGGAGGTAATTACCGAAAAGATGATGCTTATTCCGCAATGCTCGGCTTTAATTTGGGTTCTTTGTTAAATGTTGGTTATTCGTATGATTTTACCACTTCAGAACTTAATACGGTATCACGCGGTTCGCATGAAATAGTTTTAGGTTTTACCCTTAACAATCATTATAAAGTAACTTGCCCAAGAAACTTTTGATTTCTGCATAAAAAAGCAGGTTTTCTTTTGGAAAAAACCTGCTTCAAGTATGTTTAAAATTAATGGGTATAATGTATTAAGCCTGCTTAATAAACTGAACGCTAGCACTTAGTTTAATATCATCACCCACTACAATTGCTCCAGCTTCTGTAACCGCACTCCAGGTTAAACCAAACTCTTTACGGCTAATTTTGCCAGTAATCTCAAAGCCAGCTTTTTGGTTGCTGTAAAAATCGGTAGCAGTACCACCAAATTCCACATCAAATTTTATAGGTTTTGTAACATCTTTTATAGTTATATCGCCTTTTAAAACATAATCATCGCCGTCTTTTGTAAAAGATGTTGACTTAAATGTTATTGCTG
>DASSWV010000326.1:0-2140 GCA_035704545.1 Pelobium sp. | reverse complement strand
CCTCATTTTTTTTGGAATAAAACACCTGCACTACCGTTGGAGCAACATCTCCCATTACATGGATGGTAATTTCAAATATTTTGTTCATAATTTCTTAAGATATATTTGTAGGTGTTACAAATATGATACCTATTTGGAGGGCTGCTGGAAAATATAGCTTCAACAGTTTTGTTGAAAACTAAGACGAGACATACTTTAATCCTATAATTGAACTTATTAATGTGAAAAGAAAAAATAGCCGCCAAAAAGTAGCGGGTTCTTTAAAAATAAAAATCCCAATAATTACAGCGCCAACAGCGCCTATGCCTGTCCAAACTGCATAGGCAGTGCCAATCGGCAGGGTTTGGGTTGCTTTTATTAATAGCAACATACTTATGGTTAAACAGATGAAAAAACCTCCGTACCACATATAAGTATCGTTACCGGTGCTTTCTTTTGCTTTACCTAAACACAGGGCAAACGCGGTTTCAAAAATACCGCCCAAAATTAAAAATAACCAGTTCATTTTTATTGCTAATCTAAAAATAAAGTATCATCGTCATCACTGGTTAAATTTAGTTTAACCACATCTTTTCCTGCAATTCCTTCTACAGAACCACTAATGTGCACTGCATTTAATAAAACTTTTTCAAGCTGTTTTTCTCTAGCTTTCCATAGTTTTTCCATGGCATTACGTTCTGTTTGGATGCTCGCTTTCATGCTCATAAAACCTTCGCTAATTGCGCTCCATTGATTGTTAAATTCAGAACTTGTTAAATAATCATAAAGCATGTGCATTTTATCTCCACGGTTTTCCTGAGATTTTGTTGCTGCATAAAGTTTAACAATTCCATCCCGTAAAACAAAGGTTACCGCTTTTAGTTCCTCAAAAGAACAGATCCATACGCCGTCTTTTTCACCGAAACAATCCATTCCTTTGGGGAAGCATTGTGTAACGATTATAGCTACATCAGCACCGACAGAAATTTTGTCTTTTTTAAGTTTCTCTATCCAATCGCCACCGAAATCTTTGGTGCGCTTGCTTTCATAGATGATTTTACCGCACTCTTGCCCGCTGGCATTTCTAACGGTTTGTATACAATCTGCTCCACGCACCCCTTTGCCAACTTCTGATATTAAATCAAAAGGAAAATTACTTTGCAACAGCTCTTCAACAATTAATTCTTGAGATTCTCCTTGTAATTGCATAGAACCTTGTTCGGCTTTGCGCTTCATCTCATCAACCAGCTTGTTTTGCGCTTCTATTTTCTGTTCGTATTCTTTGAGTTTGAGCTGAAATTCTGTTTCCTTTAACTGGCTTTTTTCCGTTTCTTGTTTTCTGATCTGCTCAGCCAGTGTAACACGCTCTTCTTGTAACTTGCGCTGTAAAGAAAGCTCCATTTCTGCTTCTTTGGTTTTTAATTCTGCTTCCTTACGTAAAAAATCAAGCTCTTTTAATCGAGCTGTCTTTAGTTTTTCTTCTTTTTCTGTATTCGCATTTTGCAAAAGCTGTAGCTGATTTTCAAAATCGGTACCGATACTTTTGCGCAGATTTTCTTCCATTTGTTTTTGCAAGAGCGCTTTTTCATCTTCAGCTTGTTTTTGTAGCTGCATTTTTTCTTGCGCTAACTTTTTTTGAAACAGCGAAGCTTGCTCTTGTTCTTTTTGTAAAAAGGCCTGTTCTTTCTTTTGGTATTCTTCATCCTTTTTACGGGCTTCCTCGTCTTTCTTTTTTTGGAAATCAAGCATTTGCTTCCGCAGATTGTTTTTATACTCTTCGGCCATCACTTCTTCAATAGGGAAGGAGTGGCTACAATTAGGACATTTTACTTCTGTTGACATAGTGCTTTTTAAAAGATTTTAAGGTAGGCTATTTTTATGGATACAAAAATAAGATTTTCAATTTTATAACGGACTGAATTGGTTGGGGGATTTTTTTAATTGGTAAGATTTTGCGGTTAATGATGGAAACGAATACTCCGCCAGAAAAAATAAAATTTTAGGTATGATGATTGTATTGTTCGGAATATAAACATTTACAGAGATGATAACAGAAAAAATTGAGAATATGAAGAGCTCTTTAGAAGGGACTTTATTAAAAGAAGATATTTTTACCAATATCAGTAAAACAGAGCGGTTGCTTTCAATGGCGAGTGGGAGC
>DASSWV010000318.1:0-3646 GCA_035704545.1 Pelobium sp. | reverse complement strand
GCACTATGTTCTACGTTGTGTACAGATCATAAGCATCAGGATGATCATGTTCATTTCAATTGCACTAACTGTTTAAATGTTTATTGTTTAGATAGTTTGAGTATTCCAGCTATCAACTTGCCAAACGGTTATCTCTCCCATAGCATCACATTAATGGTTTATGGCCTTTGTGAAAAATGCAACCAAACAGCTTTGTCATAAAATTCTGCGATATTTTTATTGTGATTCCACATTAAAATGATTCAACACGTTTTTAAGGCTTATTCAATCCTGTTCACGTCTTCCTCGCTCTTTGTGAATTTTGATAAACACTACTCTTGTAATAAGCTGGTCGTGGATAGAATAAATTCTTATTTGCAAAAATTTATTTTTTTATGACAACCCTTTGCTTCAGAAACTTAAATTTGCCAGCTAACATTATTTTATGGTTCAGTTTGAGAGATTTACTTTAGAAAACGGATTAAGGGTTTTGGTTCATGAAGACCACACCACCCCAATGGCTGTTTTAAATATATTATATGATGTGGGTGCAAGGGATGAAAATCCAGAACAAACTGGTTTTGCACATCTTTTTGAGCATCTAATGTTTGGTGGTTCGGTTAATATTCCGTCTTACGATGAGCCATTGCAGCGTGTTGGTGGCGAAAACAACGCTTTTACCAGCAACGATATGACCAACTATTACATCACACTGCCGGCGGTTAATTTAGAGACAGCTTTTTGGCTGGAGTCTGACCGAATGTTGAGCTTAGCTTTCTCTGAAAAAAGCTTGGAAGTACAACGGAACGTGGTTTGCGAAGAGTTTAAACAGCGGTATCTCAATCAGCCTTACGGCGATGTTTGGTTGAAACTTAGGCCTTTGGTTTACAAAGAACATCCTTACCAATGGGCAACCATTGGCAAAGAACTTTCACATGTGGAAAATGCTAAAATAGAAGATGTAAAAGCATTTTTTAAAAAGCATTATAATCCAAAAAACGCCATTATGGTAGTTGGTGGAGCGGTAAAGTTAAACGAGGTAAAAAAGCTAGCAGAAAAATGGTTTGGGCCGATTGACGGAGGTACAAAATACGAGCGGAACTTACCTAAAGAGCCTGTTCAAACGCAAGAGATTAAGGAAACCGTACATGCCGATGTGCCCACAAATGCTATCTATAAGGTCTTTAAAATGCCGGGTAGGATGGAAGAAGGTTACGCCGCTACCGATTTAATTTCCGATATATTATCCCAAGGGAAATCATCCCGTTTGTACCAAAACTTAGTGCAACAAAATCCGGTTTTTAGCGACATTAACGCTTACATCTACGGAAGTATTGATACGGGTATGTTTGTGGTGGAAGGCCGGTTGCTGCCGAATGTAAAGGTAGATTATGCCGATGAATGTATTTGGAAGGAACTGGAATTTATAAAAGCAGAACTCGTTTTTGAGGATGAATTGGTGAAAGTTAAAAACAAAAGCGAATCTACCAGAGAATTTGGCGAGATGAGTTTACTGGACAAAGCAATGAACTTGGCCTTTTACGAACTTTTTGGAGATGCCAATTTGATCAACACAGATTTGGAAAACTACTTAAAGGTTTCGGCAGAAGATATACGAGCGCAAGCAAATAAAATATTTAAAAAAGAAGCCGCAACCACTTTATATTATTTAGCTAAGTAATAGCAGGATAAGTCTTTCTACTTTTCACTTTCGACTTTTAACTTATAAAAATGTTAAACAGAGTACAACAGCCAGAATTTAAACAAGTTGAGGAAATCAATTTTATAAAATCTAAAAAACATGAATTAGCTAATAAAATACCGGTTTTTGAAATTAATGCCGGCGAACAAAATTTGGTTCGTATAGAGTTTATATTTCAAAACCGCGGTTGGGATGTTAAAAAACCATTGTTGCCAGGCGTTACAAACAGCATGCTAACGGAAGGCACACATTCACTTTCATCGGCTCAAATAGCGGCTAAAATTGATTATTATGGTGCGTTTTTTCAAACTGAATACAATCTTGATCAATCATCATTGACTTTATATTCGCTTAATAAATACCTCCCCGAAACACTTCCTGTGATTAAGGAAATGCTTACAGGTTCTATCTTTCCCCAAAAAGAATTGGAAACTTTATTGCGGAATCAGAAACAAAAGCTTAAAGTAGGCTTAGAGAAAAATTCGGTTTTGGCAAGGCGGGCTTTTACAGAGGCTTTGTTTGGCGATAGTTTATACGGTTATTCTCCGGAACTTCCCGATTATGACAAAGTGGATCGAGCAGATTTGTTGGCTTATTATCAGCAAATTTACCATCCATCAAACTGTACCGTGGTCATGTCGGGTAAAATTGAGCCGGAAACTTTGGCCTTATTAGACAATTTGTTCGGAAGCTGGGAAAACAGCGAAGCTATTCCTGCTTTTGAAATGGATTTTAAGAGTTCCGCTGAGCGAATGCAGTATACCGAAAAGCCAGAAGCATTGCAATCAGCCCTTCGTATTGGCATTACCTTGGTCAACCGCAACCATCCAGACTTTATTGGTTTACAGATTTTGAACACCGCTTTGGGCGGATATTTTGGCAGCAGGTTAATGGCCAATATCCGTGAAGACAAAGGCTATACTTATGGTATTGGTTCTGGAATTGCATCTTTGCAGCAGGCAGGTTATTTCTTCATCTCTACAGAGGTTGGGGTGGATGTTACTGCCGCAACGCTGGTGGAAATAGAAAAAGAAGTGAATTTATTAAAGTCAGATTTGATTGCTGATGAAGAGCTTGCCTTAATCAAAAATTACCTGATGGGTAGTTTATTGGGAAGCTTAGAAAATGCGTTCAGTCATGCAGATAAGTTCAAGAACATCCATTTCTTTGGCTTAGGTTACGAGTATTACGATAGATACATTAAAACGGTAAAAAGCATCACACCAAAACAGCTAAAAGATTTGGCTAATAAATATTGGGATTATGATGCTTTTTATAAAATTGTAGTGGGTAAAATGTGATTTTTTTTAAGACTTACAGTTTTCAAGTAAAATTGTAAGTTTAATTTCAGCCACTATTTAAATTCTTCTAAATTTCAAAAAAAAACTATCTTTGTGCGGCAAATAGAGTACCCTAATTTATTTGCTATGCAACTTGATCCACATAAATTTTTAGCCGACGGTTTAACTTATGACGATGTACTTTTAGTACCCGCATATTCCGAGGTTCTTCCCCGCGAAGTTGACACTTCAAGCTACTTCACTAAAAAAATAAAATTAAACGTTCCCATTGTTTCCGCAGCAATGGACACCGTTACTGATTCTAACATGGCAATAGCAATTGCACAAGCTGGAGGAATTGGTGTCTTGCACAAGAACATGAGTATTGTAGCGCAGGCAGACGAAGTTCGTCGAGTAAAACGTTCGGAAAGTGGAATGATTCAGGATCCAATTACGCTAAGCAAGGATGCTTTAGTTGGGGATGCTTTCAAGATTATGCGTGAGTATAAGATTGGTGGAATTCCTGTCGTTTCCGAGGATAATTTGTTGCTGGGCATTATCACCAACCGGGATTTAAGATTTCAAAAAAACATGAACCACAAGATTGGGGAGGTGATGACCAAAGAGAATTTGATCACAGCACCAGAAGGAACAACCCTTACACAGGCAGAAATTATTTTGCAGG
>DASSWV010000311.1:0-2076 GCA_035704545.1 Pelobium sp. | reverse complement strand
CCAACGGAACCGAAGCAAAACAGGTAAAAAAATCAAGTAGGAACCGGTTATATTTAGAATCGTACATCCGTACGCCTTCGCTTTTTTCTAAATCAAAAGTTAAATCGTAACCATCTGTTAATAAGTGTTTACTTAAACTTTCTTTTACTTGATCTGGCGCTACGGATAATTTGTACATACATTTTCTTTTGCCCAAAGCTATCGAAAAACGCTTGTATTGCCAAATTAACGCAGTTTGATGTGTAATTAAGGTTACGAATTTTCTGTTTTGATAAAAGTTTATTTAAACTTTTCTAACATTCCTAAAATCCCAAATAGGCCCCCGGTATGTAGCATTAAAATTTTGGAATTGGGTTTAAAGTATTTCTTATCTGCTAAATCTGCGATAGCAAACATCACTTTTCCGGTGTAAACCGGGTCTAATAAAATGCCGGTTTGCTGAGTGAAACTCTTGATAAAATCAATTAATGCAGGTTGAGTTTTTGCGTAACCGCCGAAATGATAAACGGTGTGTAAATGGTACGGATGATCGCTAATGAGTAGATTTTCAATTTCTGTTTTCAAAAACTCGCCACCTTTTAATGCAGCTACAATATTTATTTCTGTTGTGGTTTTATTTTGAGCTGTTCCGTTTATAATTCCAGCTGCAGTTGCGCCTGTTCCCGCAGCACAGAACAAATAATCGTAACTGTTCTTTAACTCTTTTATAATTTCACGACATCCTTTTTCGGCCTCTTCTCCGTAACCTCCTTCATCAATAAAAAAAGTGTTTTTGCTATCCTCAAAATATTGTAGGGATAAACTTTTTTTATTTTGGTAAGCTTCTCTGCTCACAAAAATCAGATTCATTCCAAATATCCTGCATAAATCCAAGATTTGGTTATTAGCTTCTTCACCACGAATAAAAGCGGTTGTTTTAAAACTGAATTTTGCTCCGGCGGCCGCAGTTGCTAAAACATGATTGGAGAATGCACCGCCAAAAGTTACAAGGTGTGTTTTATCTTTGGCTTTAGCTTTCTTTAAATTGTATTTAAGTTTCCGCCATTTATTGCCCGAAATAAAAGGATGAATCAGGTCATCACGTTTAAAAAACAGCTTTAGTCCATGCTTATTTATTGGTTCAAAATAAACTTCTTCCTCTGGGCTGTAAAAATCTAAATCAACCATCGTAAATAAAAAAATCCTGATTGAACCGAAGTTAATCAGGATTTGTAAAAAATTAAACTTGTTTTTTTTATTTGCCTATACCCAAACCAATACCAGCAGTAACGGCTTGGTATTCACCAACGCTATAAGCTCCGTATAATCTAAATATCAATAAATGCAAAGAAAAACCAACGTTAGCTCTTAAACCAGTAATGTCTGTTTGGTTGATTTGAACTGGGTCAGTAATACTTGTATATCCAGTATTGCTTGTAGGGTCTTCAAAATTGTACTCACCTAATACACCTAGTTCTGATTTCGCAGTGTTATAACCAACAGAAACAAAAGGAGTGAAAATAGATAATTTTTTAGAAAGTATGGCATCAATGGTGTAACCTGAAAACTTCACTTCAGCTCTCTGGTTTAAATCTTGACCCTGTTTACTTGGGTCGTCATTAAGCTGATCATTTATACCTAATTTATAACCTGCTTTTAATTGGTTGTAACCAAAAGCCAAGGCAATATCAAAGGGGATAATTTTATCTATTTTTCCTGGGAAAAGATATTTGGTGATTTCGTGTTTAACACCAAAACCTAAAGTTTGTATTGATCCACCTTCTTCAATTTTTATTTTTGGAGAATAACGTAGGGTTACATCTGTGTTTTTGATTAAACCAACTGTCAACTCTATTTGTGGAGATGGGGCATAATTAAAGCCTGTGCCATCTGGCATATTAAAGTTAGTTATTTCAGGATCGTCATTAAAATCAGTATTACCATTATCATCAACAATCGTTATTTGGGGGCCAGTTTCATCTTTACCAAGAAGAGTAGGTGCCATGGTATTTGGTGCAAACCGAACATTATTTGACAGCCCTAAGTCACTAAGGTTAAACGACTGATCTCTAGTTGGTATTACCGCAGCAGTTCCTA
>DASSWV010000298.1:0-2988 GCA_035704545.1 Pelobium sp. | reverse complement strand
GGCAGAAATTATTTTGCAGGAATATAAAATTGAAAAGCTCCCGGTAGTAAACAATGAAGGAAAACTATGTGGCTTAATTACGTTTAAAGATATTCAGAAGTTCAAGAACTTTCCTTTTGCTTGTAAGGATGAGCATGGCAGGTTACGGGTAGGTGCGGCTGTTGGTGTTACACATGATACCATGGAGCGTGTTGCAGCTTTGGTAAAAGCTGGTGTAGATGTAATTGCCATTGATACCGCTCACGGACATTCAAAAGGGGTAATCAATCAGCTTAAAGCGGTAAAAGCCGCGTATCCAGATTTACAGGTAATTGCTGGAAACGTAGCAACTGCCGCAGGAGCAAAAGCTTTGGCCGATGCTGGAGCGGATGGTGTAAAAGTTGGGATTGGTCCGGGTTCAATTTGTACCACCAGAATTATTGCTGGTGTGGGCGTTCCGCAACTTTACGCAGTTTACGAAGCCGCAAAAGGTTTAGAAGGAACTGGAGTTCCGGTAATTGCAGATGGTGGAATTAAGCATACAGGCGATATTGCAAAGGCAATTGCTGCTGGTGCAAGCTCGATTATGGCTGGTTCTTTATTCGCAGGAGTTGATGAATCTCCGGGCGAAACCATTATTTATGAAGGAAGAAAATTTAAATCATATCGTGGAATGGGTTCTGTTGAAGCAATGGAACAGGGTTCAAAAGACCGTTATTTCCAAGATGTAGAAGATGATATTAAGAAGTTAGTTCCAGAAGGAATAGTAGGTAGAGTAGCTTATAAAGGAACATTAGCAGAAGTAATGCACCAATACATCGGCGGACTGAAAGCGAGTATGGGCTATGTGGGAGCCAAAGATATTCCAACTTTACAAAAAGCCCAGTTTGTACGGATTACTTCATCAGGAATTAGAGAATCTCATCCTCATGATATTACCATTACTAAAGAAGCGCCGAATTATAGTAGGTAGTTATTTATTTAGTTATTTAGTTAGTTAGTTAGTAGTCCGTAAGCATTTACGGACTATTTTTTTCTTCAATCATTTTTTCTCTTTCCTTTTAATTTTGCTATCTCTTAAAATAACAAAATGATTTTTTTAACCGGTTTTAAGTTGCCTGTTAAAAAGATGTTTATCGGGGTAGCTATTATTATCGTATTAATTTCTAACATTCGGATACTATCGATTTCTGTGAACGAATTTTTTTAAATAAAAAGATTGTTTTGACATGTTACAAATCAACTTTGTGATTTAAAACGTTAAATTTATCCTCTAACAATAAACTCATTAAACTAACAAAATGAAACCTATTTATTTAAGTGATGCCGGTCCAAAAGTTTCTCCTGCTGTTTATGGTTTTTACAGATGGAACGATTTGGAAAACGATCTTCCACAAAAAATGGAAGAAATTTTTAATTTATGCCTGGATTTAGGAATAAATACTTTTGACCACGCCGATATCTACGGAAATTACAGGTGTGAGGAAGAATTTGGTAAAATCCTTCAAAATAGTTCGGTAAAGCGTGAAGATGTTGTTTTGTTTACCAAATGCGGATTATGCGAGCCTCATCCTTCCAGACCGTCAATTAAAACCCGGTATTTGGATTCTTCTGCAAAGCACATCAATGAAAGCTTGCACCGTTCTCTCAAAAACTTAAAGACAGATTATGTGGATGTCTTTTTGTTGAACAATTTGGATCCAACTGCAGATTTGGAAGAAACAGCGGCCGAACTTTTTAAACTGAAACAAGAAGGGAAAATTAAAACGGTAGGTTTAAGCAATTTTAACGTTTTTCAGCACCAATTACTTTCATCGTATCTAAAACTGCCCATTGTAACCAATCACGTTGATTTAAACTTGTTGAACACAAGCGCTTTAGAAAACGGTCAGATAGATTACATGAAACAAAAATACATGCGCCCATTTGCGTTAGCGCCCTTGGCCGAAGGCAGAATTGCCGTAGGTATGGATTTATCTGAAGTGGTTATCAGAGAAAAATTAGATGTTTTGGCCATTAAATACAATACCACTTTAGAGTCAATTGCAGTTGCTTGGTTACTAAAATTGGGTGCGCTTCCATTAATTGGGACAAGAAACGAAAATAGAATTAGAAACATAGTTGCGGCATTTGACATCGAGCTTGATAGACAAGATTGGCACAATCTCTATAACAGCACTCGCATATTAAAATAGCCGAATGATCAGTCAATATGCGTTGATTAGGGAACAAACTTTAATGACGGTTCTCCATTGAGAGTTGCTTGTGGTGCTTTGACAGGTTTTTGGCAAAGGAATTGAAAGAGGGCTTTAAAAAAACATAATCATTTAAAACAAAAGCATGAAAAAAGTTAGATACTTATCAATATTAATTCTCTTTTTAATTTACAGCAATAAGAGTTTTTCACAATCAGAATCTCCTTATAAAACTAGTTTTAAAGTCGATGGACCAGCATTGGTTGCGGGTTTTGGCTTAAGCTATTTAGGCCTCACATTTATTAAAAATAAGGATGAACTTACAGCTACAGAAGTTATGAACAAATCAAAAGATGATGTTTTCTTTTTAGATCGCTTTGCTGCAGGTAACTATTCCGAGAAGGCAGATAAAGATAGCTACATCCCATTTTATGGGTCTTTTGCAGTTGCACCAATTGTTGCATTGATCGATGGGAAACAGCGGTCACATTACGGGCAAATTTCTGTGATGTTTTTAGAAACCATGTCTGCGGCAGCGGCATCTTTCACTATTGCTGCCGGATTGGTAGAGCGTAGCCGTCCGTTAGTGTATAACACCACATTGCCAGTTGAAGAGAGGCAAGATAAGGATGAGCAACGTTCTTTTTTTGCAGGGCACACCACTGCAACCGCTGCAGCCACTTTTTTTGCGGCAAAGGTATTCAATGATTTTAACCCAGATTCAAAACTAAAACCATATGTATGGGCTGCTGCTGCGGCTGTACCCGCAGTAGTTGGTTACCAACGATTAAAAGCCGGCAAGCATTTTTTGACT
>DASSWV010000286.1:0-5387 GCA_035704545.1 Pelobium sp. | reverse complement strand
CATCCACCATTCCTTTTTTTGTTGCTGGATTTCCGTACCACAATTCAAACTCTTCTGTTGATTTGGTAAGCACCGATCCTGCTCCTATTAGTGAATATTCTCCTATATGATTTCCACAAACAATAGTGCTATTTGCGCCCAAAGTAGCTCCTTTTTTTACAATTGTATATTTATATTCTGATTTCCGGTTGATAAACGCCCGTGGATTTAAAATATTGGTAAACACCACCGAAGGTCCAATAAAAACATCATCTTCAATGGTTACGCCTTCGTAAATAGAAACATTGTTCTGTATCTTAACTCCGTTTCCAATTTTCACATTTTTACCGATAAAAACGTTTTGACCAATATTGCAGTTTTTACCGATAACCGCTCCCTCAGAAATATGGGTAAAGTGCCATATAGCTGTACCTACTCCAATAGTTACTTTTTCATCAATTACTGACGAAGAGTGAACGAAAAAATCAGGATCTCGCATCAAAGAATTCGGTGATTAAGGTACAAATATAGTCTATATCTTTTATTGTGAGTAAACGGTGGATAGGCAAGGAAAGCACCTCTACACTTACTTTATATGCATTTGGAAAATTACCTTTATACTGTTGATAAGCAATCTGCTCTATAATTGGCATTGGATAATAAATCATACTCTCCACGCCTTTGCTTTTTAAGTGGGTTTTAAGTTCATTTCTTAATTCGTTCTTGACTTTTATGGTAAACTGATGCCAAGAATTTTTGCTTTGTGGGTGGGTTTGCGGAAGCTCAACTTGTTGAACAGCTTTTAATTGTTGTAAATATCGCTCAGCTAACATAGATTTTTTTTCCAGAAGCTCATCTAGCTTTTTAAGTTTTACCTGCAAAATACCTGCCTGCAAACTATCTAACCTAGAGTTAACTCCTACTAAATGATGGTTGTATTTTTCTTTTTGTCCGTGATTGGCAATCATTCTTGCTTTTTTTGCCAGTTCATCATCATTGGTAAACAATGCGCCCCCATCGCCAAAGCAGGATAGGTTCTTAGTGGGGAAGAAAGATGTACAGCCAAAAGCTCCAAAACTCCCTAAGGATTTAGGTTGGTTATTTATCTGATATTTCCCGCCAAGGGCTTGAGCGGTATCTTCAATAATTTTGATTTTATATTCATCAGCCAAAGCCAAAAGTTGCGCAAAGTTGGCCGTTTGCCCGAATAAATGAACGGGGATAATTGCTTTTGTTTTATTGGTTATCGCTTTTTTCACCGAAACAGCATCTAACTGAAAATAGGTCGCGTCCACATCTGCAAAAACCGGAATTGCCCCCAACAAACAAACAACCTCCGCAACAGCGATGTACGAAAAAGCTGGAATAATTACTTCATCACCCGCCTGTAAGTCAATGGCCATCAAAGCAATTTGTAGGGCATCTGTACCGTTACCGCAAGAAATTACGTGTTTAATGTTTAGGTATTTTGCTAAATCAGCCTCAAAACTCTGGACAACCTTCCCTTGGATATAAGCTCCACTTTTTAAAACTGTTGTAATCACTGGCATTACCTCTTCTTCAATTTCAAGAAATTCTGCCTTCAAATCTATCATACTCATATTCATAAACGTATATCGCCTTCAATTTTTTTTAAAATGCTGGTGTTTTTCGAGTTAACGTTTTGGAAAGGTATGCAGGCGCAAACGATCTGGATCGTTAAATAGATTTTTGGTAATAGGGGTTAATTTAATTTATAGGGTGCGATTAAGGAAAACTCAGGGATCAGTACATCAAAAATTTCTTCGTCCACCAGTCTTTTCATTTGATAGGAGCCTTGCATTGCGCCCATATCTGTTTTTAGGTTGCAGCCCGAAAAATATTCATGGTATTCTCCAGGTTCAATAATTGGCTGTAAACCCACTACGCCCTCGCCGTCCACTTCTCTACGGGTTCCGTTTGAATCAAAAATAACCCAATGACGGCGGAGCAATTGAATACTGTAATTGCCTAAGTTCTCAATCTGAATTTTGTAAGCAAACATAAAATGCTCGTTAGCAGGATTTGAATATTCTGGCTGATAAGTTGTTTCTACAGAAACTTTCACTCCTTCAGTAATTTGGGCTATCATGTTTTTATTGTTTTTTAAGCATTTTCGTCATGTTAAGCGTTGAGCTAAACATCTAATCCCACAAGAGTTATTCGGTAAGATTAATCTTGCTTGTAAGATGCTTCCTATCGTCAGCATGACGAGATGGGCGCTCTCCAATAATTATAAGCTCATCAATATATCAGAATAATTTTAAAATCGCAAAAATTAAACCAATTCTAGGGCAAATTTATTCTCGATGTCATTTAAAACGTCTTCTATCTCGCTCATATTATCCAACAGAACCAGCTTCATTCGCCACTCCTTAAAATTAGGAATTCCTTTAAAATAATTGGCATAATGCCTTCGCATCTCAAAAATACCTGTTTTTGGTCCTTTCCAAGCTACTGATTTTTCAAGATGTGTTTTGCAGGTATCCACTCGCTCTTTCAAAGTGGGCGGCGCCAGCTGCTCACCAGTTTCAAAAAAATGTTTCACTTCTCTAAAAATCCAAGGATAGCCAATCGCCGCTCTGCCAATCATAATCCCATCCACTTCATATTCTAAACGCCAATTGGCCGCTTTCTCTGGCGAATCTACATCTCCATTACCAAAAATTGGGATTTTAATTCTCGGGTTTCGCTTGATTTCTCTGATCAAATTCCAATCTGCATTTCCCTTGTACATTTGTGCCCGGGTACGCCCGTGAATGGTTAAAGCTTGAATGCCGACATCTTGCAACCTTTCGGCCACTTCGTAAACGTTTTTTGTATGGTCATCCCAGCCTAAACGGGTTTTTACTGTTACAGGCAAATGGGTAGCTTTAACAACCGCGGCGGTCATCTCCACCATTTTATCAATATCCTGTAGTAAACTTGCGCCCGCACCACGGCAAGCTACATTTTTTACCGGACAACCATAATTGATATCAATTAAATCTGGGTTTGCCATCGAGGAGATTTCCGTTGCTTGGCGCATGTGGTCAATCTCTGAACCAAAAATTTGTATCCCAATTGGCCTTTCATATTCAAAAATATCCAATTTCTGGCGACTTTTTGCTGCATCCCTAATCAAGCCTTCCGAAGATATAAACTCGGTGTACATCATATCTACCCCGTTCTGCTTGCATACAAAGCGGAAAGGCGGATCACTTACATCCTCCATCGGCGCAAGCAAAAGCGGGAAATTCCCTAAATCGATATTTCCTATTTTAACAGACATTTACCAATCAAATCATTAATTTAACCGCAAATTTACCAAAAACTATTTAAATGTCTTATTTACGGGAGTCAAACGCATATCATCCTTTGTTGCAAATTATGTTTTTGATTTTATGCGCTTTTTTGGGGGCATTGGTTTTTACCATTATTGGTATGATTGTGTGGTTTCTTTTCAACAGCAATGCCGATATTTCTTTATTGATGGGGAATCCTTCGGATATGGAAATCAATTTATTGCGGACGCTCCAAATCAGCAGTTCTGTAGGGATGTTTATTGCTGGGCCCATTGCCTTTGCTTACGCTAATGAGGTTAAACCAAAACATTACTATTACTTTGACAACAAACTGAACCCTGCTTTATTGTTAAGCGTTTTTTTACTGATGCTTTGTGCTACTCCGCTGTTTGAATGGGTTGCGCTAATGAATCAGAAAATGAATTTGCCTGCATCTTTACAGGATTTGGAAGTTTGGATGAAAGCCAAAGAACTAGAGGCCGGCGAGCTCACCAAAAAGTTGCTGTTGATGAAAGATTACGGGGATTTGGCCATAAACTTATTGATGATTGCTGTGATCCCGGCAATTGGTGAGGAACTTTTTTTTAGAGGAGGCTTACAAAATGTGTTGGGTCAGTGGTTTAAAAACCACCATGTTGCTATTTGGGCTACTGCCGTTATTTTTAGCGCTATACACTTGCAGTTTTATGGCTTTTTCCCGAGGATGCTTTTAGGTGCATTGTTTGGCTATCTTTTAGTTTACGGGAGAAGCATGTACTTACCCATTTTAGGGCATTTTTTAAATAACGGAAGCGCAGTTGTTATGGCTTTTATACTGCAAAAGCAAGGGAAAAGTTTGGATAATTTGGACCAAACGAGTTCATTTAATGCTTATGGTTACCTTATTAGTGCAATAATTACTTTAGCTTTACTTTTCTGTTTTTTTAAACAAGCTAAAGAATACGAAACTGGATATGGACGAAACTTGGATTAAAATTTATACTTCCACTGATTTTTACAAGGCCGAAATTGTACGGCAGGTATTGATAGACCACGAGATTGAAGCAGTACTGATGAACAAGCAAGACACTTCTTATAAGTTTGGCGAAGTGCATGTAAACATCCCAAGCATCCATTTCCAGAAAGCTTCGGAAATTATTTCACAAAACGATTTATAAATGAAAACACGAGCTATAACGGGTTTAATTTTTGTTTTAGTGATGTTAGCTTCTTTATTAAGTGGCGCTTATGTTTTTGTAGCTTTTTACATTTTTTTGAGCTTGATGTGCTTGGTTGAGTTTTTTACCTTGGTTAAAACAACAGGAATTAGACCACATAAATCCATAGGTTATACAGCCGCACTCATCATATTTGGCTCGGTAGCTTGTCAATACTTTATAGATTTCGAGACAAAGTGGTTACTCATTAACATTCCGCTTTTTTTCGGTATTTTTATTAGAGAGCTCTATAAAAAATCTACGCTTCCTTTTAGTAACATTGCCTACACATTTTTAGGGTTGATCTACGCTGTTCTCCCGTTTATTTTTTATGTGAGCTTGGCTTTTATCTCTGGCAATTACAATTTCCACTTGGCTTTAGGCTTTTTTCTAATGCTTTGGGCTAATGATACTGGAGCCTATTTAATTGGCGTAAAGTTTGGAAAACACCGCTTGTTTGAAAGGCATTCGCCAAAAAAATCGTGGGAAGGTTTTTTTGGTGGGATTTTTACCAGTTTACTTGTGGCTTACATCATTTCTAACTTTTATACCGATTATGCTTTTTATCATTGGATGGCGATGGGCTTAATTATTTCCTGTTTCGGCACTTTGGGCGATTTGGTAGAGTCCATGTTTAAAAGAAGCATTGATATCAAAGATTCGGGAAAAATTTTACCCGGTCATGGAGGGGTATTGGATCGGTTTGACGGTTTGTTACTTTCTGCTCCTGTAATATTCGTTTACCTCTATTTGATTACTTATTAGTAATTTCGCATAAAAATTTCAAAAAATGACTTTTCATAAAGAAGGATATACCTCATTAGCGCTTTGCGTTTTATTTATAGCGATCACTAACGCTGTTATCCATTATTATGTACCTGATGCTACTTGGTTTGTATGGTTATGGTAT
>DASSWV010000202.1:0-2213 GCA_035704545.1 Pelobium sp. | reverse complement strand
GTTTTAAATGATAATTCATTTTATTTATTTTTACTGCTCAATTAAAAAACAGTGATGAAACAAATATTAGGAATAGGCTCGCGTATAAATCATCCCAAACATGGAAAAGGAGTGGTTACCAATGTTACGGCAAAAATGTATTGGGTAACATTTATTGAAAATGGATTGGAAACAATAGCAACCGACGATGCTTTTGAAATTATTGAAGCCGCTGAAGATGAAGTTGACACCGTAAGTTTTTATGAAGTAGAAAAAAGCCTTCGCGATATTTTAAAAAAATGGAATGGTTTCAGTGAGATTGTCCCCATAGCAGATAAATGGAAAGGCGGCATGATGGTTTTGCATCCAGCGGATAAAAATTTAGCCTCAAAAGAAATTCCAATTGAAACTTTTTTTCATAAAATAGTAATGCTTCGCGATAGGCTTCGGGTAATGGAGCAGAAAATAAACGCCAGCAAAGAACTGGCAGAACAGGATAAAATAGATCTTCAACAATACATAACCCGCTGTTACGGCAGTTTAACTACTTTTAATGTACTTTTCAAAAACACCTCGCAACAATTTAAGGGAGAAAGTACTTCTAAATAATCAAGAGGTTGCAATTCCATAAAAGGGTATTGTGTTTTCCTAAAATTGACATTTTCTTATTTATTTAACGTTTTAACTGCACAATTCTTCATTTTGTTAAATTTCGTTTTAAAACCTCTTAAAGTCGGTTATTGGGATTATTTGGGCAATTGTTCATAAAGTGTTTGAAAATAAATAGTTTTTTTTTCAAGCGTAAAAATGCATAATAATTTTTTAAAGTGTTTTGAAATACTAGGGAAATCAAGGGTTTAGATAAATTCAGCGTTATAAAAGCTCCATTAACCAGATTTTTAATTTAACATTTAGTTAATTTTTTAACAATCTACTTTCATTAAAAGTTGGAATTGTAAGATATTATTGGCACTTTTGATGTGCTAATTCAAACAAACAAAAAAATGAAAACAAAGTTTAGTGGAATTTTAACACTATTATTAGTGTTGGTTGTGCAGCTCACATTTGCACAGGAAAAAACGATTTCCGGAACGGTGACCGATGACACAGGTTTACCGCTTCCAGGAGTTAACATAATTATACAAGGTACGAGTACTGGAACGCAGTCTGATTTTGATGGTAACTATACTATTGAAGCTGCCCAAGGACAAACACTAGTTTATAGTTATGTAGGTTTTGAAACTCAAGAGGTAGCTGTTGGGGCTTCAAATAATATTAATGTTACACTACAGGCTGGTTCCGTGTTGGACGAGGTGGTTGTAACTGCACTTGGTATTTCCCGTGAAAAGCAATCTTTGGGTTACTCTACACAAGAGGTGGATGGTGAAGATATCTCTACAGTTAAAGGGGGCAACTTTACAAATGCACTTTCAGGAAAGGTTTCTGGTCTTCAAATTAGAAGAAACAATAACTTTGGAGGTTCTACGAATATCGTGATTAGAGGTAATACATCTTTAACAGGAGATAACCAAGCGTTATTTGTTATTGATGGAGTGCCAATTAGTAATAGAAATACCAATGCTGCCGCTCAAAACACGGCATCTGGGAACTATTATGATTACGGAAATGCTGCGGCTGATATTAATCCGGACGATATTGAATCAATCAACGTTCTTAAAGGAGCCGCTGCGTCTGCACTTTATGGTTCTCGTGCCGCAAATGGTGTTATTATCATAACAACCAAAAAAGGTAAAAAAGCTAAAGGGCTTGGAGTTACGATTAATTCTAACGCTACGGTAGGTTTTATTGATAAAAGCACGTTTGCAGAATATCAAAACCAATATGGACCAGGATATGGAGATTATTTTACTTTTGAAGATATTGATGGGGACGGTGCGGATGATCAAGTAGAAAATTATCTTGATGATGCTTCTTATGGTCCTGCATTCGATCCAAATTTATTTATCTATCAGTGGGATTCATTTGATCCTGCATCTCCAAATTACTTAAAAAAATCTGCTTATGTTGCAGCTGAAAATGGTCCGTTGACCTTTTTTGAAACACCAATAACTCTGACGAACTCTATATCTATTTCAAATGGTTTGGAAAATGGTTCATACCGTTTGTCCTACACCAAATTAGATCAGTCTGGGTTAATGCCAAACAGTACACTTGATAGACATAACTTTATTCTTAGTGGAACTTATGACGTAAACGAAAAGTTGACTGTTAGT
>DASSWV010000152.1:0-2832 GCA_035704545.1 Pelobium sp. | reverse complement strand
TAACGCAGATGGTATTGGAACTTTAAGAATTTTAGAAGCTGTACGCTTATTAGGTTTAAGTCAAAAAACAAGGATATACCAAGCCTCTACTTCCGAACTTTATGGCTTAGTGCAGGCAGTTCCACAATCAGAAACCACACCGTTTTATCCACGCTCTCCCTATGCTGTCGCAAAAATGTACGCCTATTGGATTACCGTAAACTACCGCGAAGCTTATGATATGTTTGCATGCAACGGAATTTTGTTCAATCACGAAAGTCCGATAAGAGGGGAAACTTTTGTTACCCGTAAAATCACCAGAGCGGCGGCTAAAATCGGGATGGGTTTACAGAGCTGTATTTATTTAGGAAATCTTTCCTCACAAAGAGATTGGGGACACGCTAAGGATTACATCGAAGCCATGTGGTTGATTTTACAGCAAGATAAGCCAGAAGATTTCGTAATTGCCACTGGCGTTACCACTACCGTACGTGAGTTTGTGAGGATGAGCTTTGAGGAGTTAGGAATCACAGTAGAATTCTCGGGCAAAGACGAACATGAAAAAGGAGTAATTATAGATGTTGATCAAGATATAGCGAAGGAGCTAGGTTTAAATCTGGATGCTTTAAAATTAGGCCAAACCGTAGTGAAGGTTGATCCAAAATATTTCCGCCCAACAGAGGTAGACCTGTTATTAGGCGATCCAACCAAATCGAAAGAAAAGTTAGGCTGGAAACTAAAGTATGATTTACCAGCGTTGGTAAAAGACATGATGCAATCTGATTTACACTTGACTAAAAAAGATCAATATCTAAAAGATGGTGGTTATCAAACGATGAATTATTTTGAGTAACTAGGCTGTCACCCTGAGCGGAGTCGAAGGGATTGTCAGTCTGAGCGGAGTCGAAGACAAACGAGGACAATCCTACCTTTAGTAGAATATAAAGGTTGGTCGTCTTAAAAAGTGTCATTGTAAACTATGAAATATTATTACGTTTATATTCTAAAGTGTAATGATAATAGCTACTATACCGGTGTAACTAATGATATTGATAGAAGATTAAAAGAACATCAAAATGGGTTTAACCCTAAATCGTTCACCCATAATCGAAGACCAGTAGAGTTGGTTTTTTGTGATTATTTTATTGATATTAATCAAGCCATAGCTTTTGAGAAACAGGTAAAGGGTTGGAATAGGAAAAAGAAAGAAGCTATTATACTTGGTGAGTGGAATAAATTGAAAGAATTAGCTATTTGTAGGAATGAGAGTAGTCATAAAAATAAATAGTGCTTCGACTCCGCTCAGCAGGACAAAAGGTGCTTCGACTCCGCTCAGCAGGACAAAATAAGCCTAAAAACTAGTAAAATGGAAAACTACGTTAACATTGTGAAGAGAATAATACTTAAAAGATTACCTTTGCAGGATTATTCGGTTTTTTTATTCGGTAGTCGGGCAGTGGGCAATCATCATCAAATGTCTGATATTGACGTTGGCATTTGGGGCAATAAACCCCTTGATGTAGTTACTAAGCTCGATTTAGAAGAAGAATTAGAAAATTCTGATATTTTGCTAAAGGTTGATTTGATCGACTTTTACAAAGTTAATCAAGACTTTAAAAATGAGGCTTTAAATAAAGTAGAAATATGGAATTATCTAGAAAATTTAAAGATGAGTTAACAGAATATATTAAAGCGTTTAAGGGGTTCAATATGGCCCTTAGTTTAGATCCAGAAAAGTATAATGAAATTGAAGCTGATACATTAAAAAATGGCTGGCTACAAAAATTTGAGTATTGCACAGAACTCGCATGGAAAGTAGGGAAAATCTTTTTAGAATGGCAAACTGGTCAGATAATTAATCACCCAAAAGGGGTTTATCGAGAACTTTATTTATCGAAATTTATTACAGAGGAGTTTTGTAAAGATCTATTCGAAACCATCAATGATAGAAATAAAATGAGCCATATTTATCGAGAAGAAATGTTTCAGTCTGTAATTGAAAACATACAAAAACACAGAGATGCGCTTGAAAAAATCGAAAACTTTTACCGCTCATTTAATTAAGTTTAATAGTATTTATTTGAATTAATGAACATAAAAAAATCACTGCTATTCCTACTCTTATTTATTGGGATTTTTATCTCCCAACAAGTGGAAGCCCAAAGCGTTAATCAACAAAACTTTTCTAATGTAAGGGTAGATGACCTAACGGATGATCAAATCCGGCAAATCATTAAGCAGATACAATCCAGTGGTTTGCCCGAATCACAGTTAGAGCAAATCGTCGCAGCCCGTGGAATGCAACCTTCAGAAATCGCAAAACTACGAGCCAGAGTAGAAGCTGTAAATGCTAAAAGTTCTGCCACCGGCGCTACCGATGCAACTGTAAAAGGAAAAGATGGCAGCAGAAGCAGAAGCTTTGAAGGAGAAGTCTCTGATATAGCGAATTCCGATGATAAAAAGACAGAAACTGAAGCCGATGCGGCTTTGCAAACCTTAAAATCAAAGATATTTGGTAAGGAACTTTTTGCCAATGCCTCTACTACTTTTGAGCCAAACTTACGTATAGCAACGCCTTTAAACTACGTCATCGGTACATCCGACCAACTTTTGATAGATATCTATGGTTATTCTGAAGTCAGTTATAACTTAACCGTTAGTCCAGAAGGAACCATCAACCTCCCTTATGCGGGTATTATACAAGTTGGTGGCTTAACGGTAGAAGCAGCAACATCGCGTATCAAAAACAAACTTTCCCCTATTTACAGTGGTTTAAACTCAGGTAACACCAAGCTGAGCGTAACCATCGGAAATATCCGAAGCATCAAAGTGATTTTAACCGGTGAAGTAATG
>DASSWV010000077.1:0-5211 GCA_035704545.1 Pelobium sp. | reverse complement strand
TTATTTAACGTATATGCAACTTGTGTAGTGGACGGTTTTATAACAGGTAGTAACGGCTCTGGCCGTTCTGATGCGGGTACAAATGATGGGATGTTATTGGCCGCATCTGATGAAGGAGACCAAGTAGGTGCTGGCGGGGTAGCTAATACTTTTAATTTAGGGACTTGGGGTCCAAATAACCAAGGCGAATTTTATATTGGAAGAGCGATACAAGGTTGCAGAAATGCCAGCGTTTTTTTAGAAAATGTTGATAAAGTGCCTTTTATCGCAACCTCACAATATAATTGGACGCCGCAATTAAAAGCACAAACGATAGCAGAAGCAAAGGTTTTAAGGGCACTAATGCATTATGAAATGATGATAAGATACGGTGGCATTCCCATTATTTCTGCTGTACCAAAGGTTGTTGTAACTAAAGTTGATGGAGTTAGCAAGGCAACAGTAGTGCCTTCGCCAGAAAGACAGCCGATAAAGGATGTAATTGATTTTATTGTTAAAAGTTGCGACGAGGCGATTCCGAGCCTACCCGACAGTTATCCGTCTTCAGAATATGGCAGACTTACAAAAGGTGCGGCGTTGGCATTAAAAGCAGTAACCTTATTGCATGCGGCTAGCCCCCTATATAACGCCTTAACTCCGCCAGTAGATTTTGGCGATAAAAATAATTTATTATGTTATGGTGATGTAAAAGACTCAAGATGGAATGATGCAGCAAACGCTTCCAAAGCAGTTTTGGATTGGGCAGCATCAAATAATATAGAACTTTTAGATGATAACGCCTTAGGTAAAAGCGAGAGCTATAACTATGCAACTGGTGCAGTTTTAGATCCTAGAAATAAAGAGATCATTCAGTTTGACTATTCTCATCCACAATCTCCTCCGGGTAATAATTTTATTAGGTGGACTTGTCCAATTTACTATCCTTGGGGAAATGTTGCAATGGCTTTGCCAATCAACTTTGTTAAAAAAACTTACAGAGATGTTAATGGAAATCTAATCAACTTACCGGATAATGGAACTTTTATCCAACTAAAGCAAACGCTTAAAAAAATGGAACCACGTTTTCAAGCGGTTGCATGGTGGTACGGTTCTCAATATACACAAACAGGATTGATGAATAATGTAGGTGGAGCGGATACATCAAAACTAATGTTTAAAAAAGGGGGTGTTAACGGTCAGGTAAATGCCGTTGGAGTTGGTAATAACACAAACTTTTTAGGGAATGGGTTTCCAAATGGGTTTAATCAGAAAAAGTTCACAAACTTAGTAAATGCCGGTAATGGTAGAAATGATACCTACTGGCCAATATTTAGACTCGGAGAGTTTTATTTGGATTATGCAGAAGCTTTAAATGAAGTAACGCCAAACAGTCAGGAAATTATCACCGCCTTAAATGCTATTAGAAAACGGGGTGGTATTCCTTTACTAGCACCTGGAAATGCTGTTTATGATGCCAACTTTGGTGACAAAGTAAAAATGAGGGAAGTAATTAGAAGGGAAAGATCTGTAGAGTTGTTTGCAGAAGAACATCGTTTTTTCGATGTGCGAAGATGGAAGATTGCTGGAGATGATGGTGTAATGAGGGGCGATTTCTACAGAATATTCCTTTATGAAAACGGTACAGGAAGTTATGTGCCACCCGCCAATAGCTGGACCTTAGCGCAAAGAATTGCCAATGACAATAAGCTTTCTTATAAGGTAGAGAAGTTTGAAACTAGGGTATGGGATGATAAACATTATTTCTATCCTTTTCCTCAAGACGAAGTTAACAAAGGGTTCCTAGTACAAAATCCATGATGGTAATCATTAAAAAAAGCACAATGAATTTAAAACGATATAAAAATAAATATATAAAGTTAGTTGCATCATGCTTAATGATAGTTACATGCCAAACTAATTTTGCGCAGGTAAAGCCACAAGCTGTTCCAAAAACAGATTCTTTGAATAGCAATCTTCTTATAGAGATTCCAGTATTATTCGGGCCTTCTAAAAATTTCAAAAATAGTATTAGTTCTACTTCTACGGTTGATGGACAAACTTTAAACAAGTACAATACACCAAAACTCGGAAACTCGTTTTACGGGCAGCTTAGTGGTTTACATGTAACACAAACAGATGGTGCGCCTGGTGATAACGATAATCCAATATTGTCTATCAGAGGAAGGCAAACTTTTCAGGATAATAGTCTGATTGTTTTAGTGGATGGTTTTGAAACAGATTATAATAACCTAAACCCAGATGAGATTGAAAGTGTTTCGGTACTTAAAGATGCAGCCTCACTTTCTATTTATGGTCTGGATGGCGCTAATGGTGTAGTGCTTATTAAAACTAAAAGAGGCAAAGTAAGTGCTAAAAATGAAATAACTTTTAGTTCACGATTTGGTGTTCAAGAACCAACGGTGTTACCTGAATTTTTAGGTAACGGTGACTATGCAGAATTATATAATATTGGTTTGTTAAGTGATGGGAAAGATTTACAGAGCGGTATTTTTCCTAGCCAAGCAATCGTTGATTTTTATAAATCAGGAGAGTATCCGTTTTTATATCCCGACGTTAATTGGTACGATGAAGTTTTAAAACCTACTACAAACAGTCATAATTACGGTTTAAATTTTAGAGGCGGTAAAGAAGATGTTAAGTATTTTGTTGCATTAAGTTATTTAAACCAGGGGGGGCTTTACGCCAACACAGATCCTGATAGAAACTTAAATTCTAATTACAACTTTAAACGTTATAATGTTAGGGCTAATTTTGATGTTGACATTACCAGTTTTTTAACAGCACAGGTAAATTTGCGAACAAGCTTATCTTCAAAAAAATATCCAAATGTATCAGAGGCAGAAATTTGGAACACGTTAGGTAAATTTAATCCGTATCCAGTAAGAACCCAATCCGGCAGATTTGGCGGAACACAAGGTTACGCTTCAAATCCGGTAGCTAGTATTTTGCAAAAAGGTTATGGTTCTTTAAATGATAGAACTATTGATGCAAACGTTAAAATAATTGGAAAGTTAGATGCTATTGTCCCTGGTCTAAGTTCGTTTATCCAAGTCAATGAAAATAATTTTTATTACTCTTTTTACAACAAAACAAGAGGGTTTAGTTACGAAGAAATAATTCCTTTGCCTAACCAAGCCATCCCCGGTGAACCAATCCCTTTTGATAGAATAATTAGAGGCGATACAGATAAAAACTTTGATATTAATCAACCGTCTGGTAAACAAATTAACAGGGTTGCTTTTTTGGCGGGTCTAGAGTATAACAAAGTTTTCGGAAACAGTAAGGTTTACGCTTCTAGCATGTATTATCAAGACAAGTTTGATGCGGATGCCTCTGCAGCTCCCTTTGCTAGGCAAAATATAATGGGTAGGCTTAATTATTCCTTCAAGAATAAGTACTTTACAGAATTTAGTTATGCGTATAGTGGTTCAGAAAGCTTTCCGGAAAACAACAGGTTTGGCTTTTTTCCGAGTATTGCAGCAGGGTGGGTGTTAACCGAAGAAGGCTTTTTAAAGAATAGCACTAATATTAATTTTTTAAAACTTAGAGGAAGTGTAGGTTTAACTGGTAGCGATAAGGCAGGGAACTCTGGAAGATTTATATATAATCAGTTTTATGTTGGTTCAGGCACTTATTTGCTGGGTAACAATTTATCCAATACACAAGGAACTTTCGGTCAGGGTGCTTTAGCTAATCCAGATGTAACCTATGAAAAAGCTTTAAAGTATGATTTGGGTTTTGATGCTATACTTTTTAAAAGTTTAAATCTTAGCGCAAATTATTTTTACGAGGCAAGAAAAGATATTTTTTTGAACCCTAATAATTTTATCCCTGCTATAATAGGGACAAATTTTTACAATGTAAACCGAGGACAAACACAAAACTCAGGGGTAGAGCTTCAACTAAACTACAACGGAAAAATCAATAATTTCGGGTATAACGTAGGCGGTAACATAAGCTATGCGAAAAATAAGATCATAGATATAGCCGAGCCAATAAGGGAAGATACTTACCTATATGCAAAAGGAAACCCTATTGGTCAGCCCTTTGTTTTACAAGCGAACGGCTTTTTTAAAGACGAAGCTGATATTCAAAACAGCCCACAACAATTATTTGGAGAAGTGAGACCCGGCGATGTAAAGTATAAGGATCAAAACAATGACGGTTTTATTGATGATAATGATAGAATCCCGGTAGGTAATCCAGTTTATCCCAACACTTGGTACGGCTTTAACGCTGGTTTTAATGTAAAAGGTTTCGATTTTAATGTGCTATTTCAAGGAGCAGCCGGGCGAGATGTATTTATATTCGGCAATGTAGTACCTTTTATTAATAATATAAAACCTACACAGTGGTTAAAAGATAATTATTGGACACCAGAGCGTGGCGACAATGCACTGTTCCCAAGGTTAACAACAGAAATAAATACCAATAATTATTTGCCCTCAACATTATGGCAACGTTCTGGTGATTTTTTAAGGCTTAGAAATGTGGAACTTGGATATTCTTTACCTCAAAATATACTTAAAAAAATCAAGGTATCAAACGCTCGTTTATACATAAGCGGAAACAATTTATTTACATCTGACAATATAAATGAAGTTAATGTGGATCCTGAAATATTGAACGGCTTATCCCATCCTTCTTTAAAGAGCTATAACGTGGGGCTTTCTATTACGCTATAAAATAAATGATAATTAACATGAAAAAATATATAATAATTTTAGCAGGGCTGTTTTTGCTCGCCTTTAGCGCTTGTAAAAAATCTTTTTTAGACGAGGAAATCAAGCAAAATTTTGACGAGGAACTCTTCTTGAAATCCGGGTTTAGTAACCTTAAGGCTTTTGGTATGGGTGTTTATAACTACTTACCTCAACTAAACGATTACGGAGGTAATGCTTTATTGGCTGCCGCATCTGATGAGGCTGACTACGCAAAGCCAGCAAATATCCAAAGATTTAATACGGGTGCATGGGGGCCTTTTAACACGCCCGACAATGCTTATGGAGATTATTTCAAAGGAATTAGACACGCAAACTTATTTTTGGAAAAGACTACAGATTACAAAAGTCTAATTGCAGAAGATACGGTAAGCAACTCTGGAAGAAGTATTTACATTGTTAATTTAGATGATTTTGTAAAGTTAAGAGCCGAGGTAAGATTTTTAAGAGCTTACTATTATATGGAACTGATTAAACGATATGGCGGGTT
>DASSWV010000072.1:0-3579 GCA_035704545.1 Pelobium sp. | reverse complement strand
GCTGAAGTTTTGTGAGAATAACTGCGCATCTGCATTAAAATAAAAGCTGATCAATAATAAAACAAGTAAAATTTTTTTCATAAGATATTTTTTAGTTTAAGTTCACAAAATAATGATTTAAAGCATTATGTGAAAATATAAAGCAAAAAAACCTAATAAAAAAGGGTGTATTTATTTAAAAACCTAAAAAATAAACGATTTCTTAACCTTACCTTAACCTGTCCGCAGATTTCACCAACTTGTCGTCCCTTAAAATACCCTTTGCTGCTAAAATCAAGAATAAAATGGCTACAGAGGTTAGTCCAGCACCAATGCTATAATCAGTAATCTCTAAGGTTTTACCCGCAGCTCCTTTAATGGTTTGGGCTAACCAAAAACTAAATCCGATGACTAAAAAAACATTCAAATAAACCAACGTAGCTTGTCGTTTGCGGTTTTTAAACAAAAAAATCAACACAATAGGAATCAAACCTAAAATAGCGGTAGCAATGGTTAGCAACGTAAAAGGTTCGGTTTGTGCAAGCTGGTTGTTGATGAGTTCGTAAACGCCTGTTACCATTATTTTTTTTGCGCCAAACGCCGAAAATATGTTTACCACTGGGAAAAGAAATAATGCATAAATAGCTAAAGAAGCTAAAAAAAGGTAAATGGACTGAATTCTTTGTATCATTTTATTTGATGTTTGGTTTAACGCTATAAATATCCGGCAAAGTTAAAACATCATTCTTATTCTTTGATAAATTATTTAAGCATTAAATTTGTGCGGTGCAACAAACAAATAGATACTTTTTAAGTTTAAGCTATAAAGGTTCAGCTTATCATGGTTGGCAATCACAACCGAATGCGTTAGCAGTACAAGAGGTGTTAGAAAAAGCGTTGAAAGTATTTTTTAGGTTTGATGTAGAAACTTTAGGATGTGGGAGAACAGATTCTGGAGTTCATGCCACGCAGTTTTATGCACATATTGATTTACCATCTCAAATCGAGATCAACCAAGAAAAGTTCTTGAAATCCCTTAATTCGTTATTGCCTTCGGATATTGCGGTTGCAGAATTAATTTCTGTACATAATGATGCGCATGCCAGATTTGATGCTACTTTAAGAGCGTATCAATACCATATTAACTTTCAAAAAAATCCGTTTAAGGCGGATTCTAGTTGGTTCATAAAAGACGAGTTAGATTTACCTGAAATGCAAAAAGCGGCCGCAATTATTAAAGATTATGAAGATTTTGGTGCCTTTTGCAAATCAAAAGCAGACAATTTTACCAATATTTGCCATATCCAAAAATCAGAATGGGAGAAAACACGTGATGGGTTAATTTATCATGTTAGCGCAAACCGTTTTCTTAGAAATATGGTTAGGGCCATTGTGGGCACTTTGGTTGATGTGGGTAAAGGTAAAATATCGGCAGAAACAATGCACCAAATTATCCAAAGTCAAAACAGGTCTGTTGCAGGAGCTTCTGTGCCAGCATGCGGGCTGTTTTTAACCCAAGTTGAATACCCTTATATCATTACATTATAAATGGCGAACAATATTACCGGAAAAACCTATGATTGGGGTTTGTTGAAAAGAGTTTTTGCATACGCAAGGCCTTACAGATCTGCGTTTTTTTGGTCTATATTTTTAACAATTGCTCTGGCTGCATTAGCACCTGTTAGGCCATATTTAATCCAGCTTACTTTAGATAAGTACGTGTTTTTTAATGACACCACGGGTTTGTTAAACATGACTTTATTAATGATTGGCTTGTTGCTTCTGCAAACATTTGTCCAGTATTTTCAAACATTGTTAACCAATACTTTAGGTCAATCGGTTATTAAAGATTTGCGGATTGATGTTTTTAACCATATTACTAAACTTCGTTTAAAATATTTTGACAAAACACCTATAGGTCAACTAATTACCCGTACGGTTTCTGATTTAGAAACCATCGCAGATATATTTAGTCAAGGGTTAATTTCTATAATTGGGGATAGCTTGCAGGTAATAACCATTATTGCGGTTATGCTTTACGCCGATTGGCGCTTAACGTTAATTGTTTTGGTGCCTATGCCGTTTTTGATGATGGCCACTTATATTTTTAAGGAGGCTATCAAATCTGCATTTCAAGATGTGCGTACCCAAGTCTCTAACTTAAATACATTTTTGCAGGAGCATATCAGCGGAGTTAGCATCATCCAATATTTTGCTAGAGAGGAGCAAGAGTATAAAAAATTCAACCTTATCAATGCTGAACACCGTGATGCGCATATCCGTTCAAACTGGCATTATTCCATATTTTTCCCAGTGGTGGAGTTGATTGTTGCGCTTTCTTTAGGATTGTTGGTTTGGTACGGGTCAAAAAGTATTTTGACCAACCAAGTCTCCCCGGGTGTGGTGGTTTCATTTATCATGTACATCAATATGCTTTTCAGGCCTATCCGAGAGCTCGCAGATAAGTTTAATACGTTGCAAATGGGTATGGTGGGAGCTGATCGGATTTTTAAAGTCTTGGATACTGATGAAAAAACAGTAAATGATGGAAAATTGACTTTGCCGGCCATGAAAGGCGAGATTAAGTTCTCTAATGTTTGGTTTTCTTACAAGCAAACTGAGGAAATGCCAAAAGACGATGAATGGATATTGAAAAACATATCCTTCAGCTTAAAGGAAGGAGAAACATTGGCCTTAGTTGGGGCTACCGGCGCAGGAAAATCATCGACCATAAATATATTGAACCGCTTTTACGAAATCAGCAAGGGCGAAGTAAGTATTGATGGAATTAATATTAACGAATTCGATTTGAGTTACCTCCGCTCGCAGATTGCAACGGTTTTGCAGGATGTCTTTTTGTTTTCGGATACGATAGCGCATAACATTAGCCTGAACAGTCCGGATATTACATTGGAGCAGATTATTGATGCCGCAAAAGATGTTGGTGCGCATGATTTTATTATGCGATTGCCCGGTGGTTATCAGTATGATGTACAAGAACGTGGAGCAACGTTATCCGTAGGGCAGGCGCAGTTGATTTCCTTTATCAGGGCCTTGGTGCATCAACCAAAAATTCTGGTTTTAGATGAAGCTACCTCTTCCGTTGATACCGAAACAGAACATTTGATACAAACTGCCATTGAAAAAATGATGCAGGGAAGAACTGCCATTGTTATTGCCCACCGTTTATCTACTATTCAAAAAGCCGATAAAATCATTGTTTTAGAAAAAGGCGAAATTATGGAGATAGGTACGCATCAGGAATTGTTGCAATTGAACGGTTTTTACAAACGTTTGTACGACTTGCAATTTAGCTCGGCTGGGATTGTGAAGGAATAAAAAAATTTCGTCATGTTGAATGATACATCATTTAGCGTGACAAACTTGCTTGTGTGATGTTTCCTGTCGTCGGCATGATGGCGATAAATTAAACGTACAAGCCCGCATGCCTAAACCCGGTTGGAGTGGTATCCTTTTTTTGCTCTGTTCACCACCATTGCAAGTGGCAAAAAAAGATTTAACGGAAGACGGGACTACCGATTGTTATTTGCAGAACAGCACCTTTTCAAAAAATAATCCATCACCTTTCGATCTTAAAAT
>DASSWV010000069.1:0-6895 GCA_035704545.1 Pelobium sp. | reverse complement strand
ACTCCCCACTCAATATTATTGTCATTAAACCAATGTTGCAACATGCCGTAATTGTGATGCAGTTTGTCTTTATTTAAGTTTAAGAAAGCCATTAATCAATAATTTTTCTAGGAATATTTAAAGGTAGGCGAGTGAGTAGTTCGTAATTTAATTGATCACTCATTTCGCCGAATGAGGCTACTGAAATACTTTTTTTGCCTTGCTTGCCAATTAGCACTACCTCGTCGTTAATTTTTACATTTTCGATGTGCGAAATATCAACACAAACAGCGTTCATATTTACAATTCCGCAGGTGGGCGCTTCTTCGCCCCTAATCAATACCTTCCCGCTATTGCTTAAACTGCGACTGTAACCGTAGGCGTATCCAATGGGCACTACTGCTAAAGTTAAATCGGTATAAGCCTGAAAACTTGTGCTATAACCTACATATTCGCCTTTTTCAATGTTTTTAATGGTCATTACCTTGCTTTTCCAAGTTATTAAGCGGTGGAGCGTAAAATCCACTTCTCTGCTGTTGCCGTTGTAGCGTACCAAAGTTTCTTCATTTGGCCAAAAGCCATACTGCATAATTCCAATACGCACTAAATTACTCGTAGTTTCGGGGTAATTCATCATTGCAGCAGAACATGCGCTATGTGTATATTTTGCGGTTAAACCTGATTTAGAAAGCAGCTTTTGCGCTTCATCAAAATGTTGTATCTGTTGCTTAACCCTAAAATCGTTAACCAAACTTTCTGCCCCTGCATAATGCGTACAAAAGCCCACAAAATCAATCAAACCTTCGTTTTCGTAAATCCGCTTAAAAACGGATGGAAGTTCCTCCAAATTAAATCCCGTACGGTTCATTCCGGTTTCAACTTCAATATGAATTTTAGCTTTTTTCGATAATTTATCGGCTATGGCGAAGGTTAAACCTAGCTTTTCTTCATCATAAACAAAAAACTCAATTCCGTTTTCGATAGCCCAGTTTAAAGAATTTTCATCTGTACTGCCCATGATCATCATAGAAACATTGGGAACGCTCTCCCAAAGCTCATAAGCCTCTGCCGCCGAGTACACGGCGAAATAATTGACACCGCACTTTACCGCCATCTTTGCAAATGTAACCAGGCCATGCCCATAAGCATTCCCTTTTACTACACTACAAAATTTTACGTTTGGGCCACTTTGCTTTTTAATAAAGGATAAGTTATGCTTGTAAGCACTTTCGCTGATTGCTATCGAAGAAGTTTCAAACATCTATGTTTTGGTTTTCTGTTGGATAATGCCGTTAAAAATTTTTATTCCGGCTTCAATAATCTCATCCGGAAAGTCATAATTGGGATGGTGCAAAGCTGCGTGATTTTCGCCAGCACCCAAGCCAAACAAACAACCTTTAAATTGCTTTTCCTCGCCAGAAACTTCGGGGTATTGGTGCAGGTGTCTGCGGACGCTTTTTAGATACTCGAGGTTGGGGATCATCTTTGCAAACGCATTTCTAAATATTTATTGCTAAAACCTAAACGTTCGTATAGTTTTTTTGCTGGGTTATCTGCTTCTACATGCAACGCAACACTACCTTTTGCGTTAGCTAATGTTTTTTGCATCAGCTTACTTCCTAAACCTTTTCCTCGCTGGTTTTTATGTACGGCAATATAAACCAAAATATTTTCGGGAATATAGCTGTTCATAAAGGTTTCGTTTAAAACTGTTGCACCTATAAGCTCATTGCCGTCAGTGGCTATAACAACAAAACCACCTTTGTTAAATACATAATCCAGACATTTTAAAATATCGTCTTTTTTATCTCCGTATTGGTCTAAGTACACTTCTAAAAAACTTGCTATCGCATCGTTTGAAAAGGTTTTATCAACACCGGTATGTTTATCTATAATTTTAAATTCCATTTTCTAAATTTTTTAACTTCGGATTTGGAAATGCGTACAACCCTATAAAAAACAATAATAAAGCTGTTGTAATCCCAAATAAATTGGCATCTAAGCCTACAAAATAATCTTCAATATTCTGATTCTTCCGCATAAAGAATATACCGATACAAACAAGTATGAGAAGATATAAAATAAAGATACTGGCATCAATCCAATGCATAGTTGAAAACAATAAATTTGATTATAATCAATAAGAAAATGCCATTCTTTGAAGCAACGGCGTGAAAGTTTACAAATTTAAGAAAATAAGTTAATTATTAATTATAAACTAGCAAAAATATGATGCAAGGATGTTTCTGTCAAAAATTAATTGATGAGAGCAAAATTCATTTATATTAATTCGAAGAGAATTTCTATCGAGTTTATGGCAATTTTATAGGGTGCCACACAATGTCTCCCTCTGGAGGGAGATAAAGAGGGAGGTTCTGATTTTTGCAAGAAAAATCACCTGGTTTTTTTTTAAAACCACCCCCAACCCCCGCCAGCGGGGGACACCTGCTCTATGGGAAAATAATTAAAATAATTCCCATAAATTAATAATATTATAAAATAAACATACTCTTATAAAATCGTTTTTAAAAAGATCTTATAGCAGGATAGATTAAAACTGTTGATAAATCGCTAAATTTTCTTTCCAGCATTTTCTGTGTTTGTTCAAAACTAGGCTGATAAGATATTGTTCCCTTACGGGCAGATATCACTAATAAAATATCATCTGGTTTACTAAAAATTTTAATTCTATTAAAATCAGTCCAGTCCTGAAACTCTGTAAAAGAGAAGTTGGCATTTAACTTTTGCTTATTTACAAATGCTCTAATAGCAGCAATTGTTTTTACATTACAAAAAACATCAATATTAATGGTAAGCTCACTTGCTAGTTTTCCAATCTTACTTAACCAAATTGGAAATCCTTCTTCGTGTTCGGCTAAGGGCGGGCAAACTAAAATTAAATTTCTGTGGGTATTTAAAGGCCTTACAAGGTGACAGATAAATACCGTTACACTTGTTTCATCCACCATAATATCTGTTTTATCTCCCAAGAATTTTTCTATGAAGCCAGTTTTTCTTCTCCACCCACTTAAAATTAGGGTAACTTCCTTTTCTTTAGATGCCCTTACTATGCCACTTGAAATATTGTGATCTATAGTAGCCATAATTTCAAGAAGTGTATCTGATGCTGACGCATACTTTGCAGTTTCACTAAGTTTCTTCTTTACCTTTCTTAGATTAATTTCGGCATCATTATTATTTGGTACAACTGAAAGGATATGGATGGGTTCGATCGATTTTTTTTTCTTTTAACAAAACAGCAAGATCTAACATCGGTTCAATTTTGGTAAAATCTGCTATGGGGATCAAAATATTTTCATTTGATACAGTAGCCTCAGTGGCTTTCAAATTTCCATCATCTTCGGTAAGTACAATGTTAAGTGCTGCTTTTTGGGTGAAAATAGAGGAGACTACACATGTCACCAAAATCAGGATTATTGTTCCATTTAAAATGTTTTCATCCAATATTCCTGCATTAAATCCAACCAAAATAATAGCTAAAGTTGCGGCAGCATGTGAGCTACTCAGACCAAAAATCAGATTACGCTGGTCTTTGGAATAACTATAAATTTTCTGAACAAAATACGCAGATACCCACTTACCAGTTATTGCTACGATCGTTAATGTTCCTGCTACTATTAAAGCTACCGGGCCAGATAAAACGACACTAACATCAACCAACATTCCTACACTTATTAAAAAAAACGGTATAAATAACGTATTACCAACAAATTCAATCCGGTTCATTAAGGCAGAAGAATGTGGAATAAGCTTATTAAGAGCTAATCCAGCTACGAAGGCACCTATTATCGCTTCTACACCAGCAACTTCCGCTAAAAAAGCAGCAAAGAATACTACTGATAAAACAAAAATATAGTGTGAACTTTTTTCACTTTCTAACTTACTGAAGAACCACTTAGCAATTCGGGGTATTACCAAAAACATAACTGCAGAGAATATACTAAGGGTAATCCCTAAGCGCACCCAAAACTGAGTATTTAAGCCTCCGTTTTCTGAGCCCATAATTACTGCCAAGATAATTAAGACAGCGGTATCAGTTAAGATAGTTCCACCTACGGTAATGGCAACGGCTTCGTTTTTAGAAATCCCCAACTTACTGACTATGGGATAAGCTATCAATGTATGAGTGGAAAACATACTTGCCACTAAAAAAGAAGTTTGTAAATTATAACCTAATAGGTAATAGCACACGGGCAAACCAATGGCCAGCGGAATAAAAAAGGTTAAAAACCCAAAAACCAAACTCTTATGTTTATATTTTTTAAATTCTATTAAATCAAGCTCCAATCCTGCTATAAACATAATGTATAGCAAACCAATAGTTGAAAATAAGTCAATGGCAGAATTATTTTGCAAGATATTGAATCCATGGGGACCTATTATTATACCTGATATGATTAGACCTATAATAGCTGGTATTTTAATTTTGCCTAATAAAATTGGCGCCAAAAGAATTATAAAGAGTATAACAGAGAATACAAGAACCGGGTTTGTAAGAGGCAACTCAAATTCGTGAACTAGATGGCTAAAAAAGGAGTTATTCATAAAGAGATAAAAATTAAAAGCGAAACATTTAAGCCCGTAAAATACCTTTTTTATGTAAACTATATATAGTCAGTATAAAAATATTTATCAACTATAAACCATAATTGATTGGTAATGAAATTACTCAAATGAAAAAATAAATGAAAAATTACAGAAATTAAACGAAACTTGTTTAGCTTAAATACTTCTATTTTAAAGAATATTAGGATAAAAACACACTCTAAGCTACCGCCATTTTTCTAATCTTATGTATTTTCTATATCTTTGAGAACATATCAATAAACATATTTTTGTTGATAATTTTACACGCCATCATACAAAATATAAGAATGCCTCGTTATAAAAAACACCGTAAGATCAACTTAAAAAACAGGTTATTCCTTTTTGACAATGACTTAAATCCCTCTTATTAATCATTTAGCAAAGTCCTATGTTAAATCTTTGGAGGTTTATTAGTAAATATAACGCTTTTTTTTTCCTAATCATTTACCTTACAATTTCTTTTGTATTGCTCATCCGCAATAACGATTTTCAACGAGCAAGCAACTTCAATACCTCTAACCAAATTGTAGGCAGTATTTACCAAGAAGTAAACGCCGTAAACAAATATTTAAATTTAAACTTGGTAAACGATAGCTTGGCAAATGAGAACGTTATGCTAAGAAACCGATTAAAATCTTCTTTTTTAGATGATAGCGTTGTTACTCAAACCGTAGTAGATACCATTAACCGTGTAAAATACGAGTACATTTTAGCTGAGGTTGTAAACAAATCCATTACCTCCCGAAACAATTACATTACTATCAACCGGGGCTCAAAGGATGGAATAAAAAAAGGAATGGGCGTTGTGGGTTCCAGTGGTATTGTAGGAATTGTATGGAACGTTTCGGAAAACTTTGCGTCTATACAATCTGTTTTGCATGAAGATACCAGAATAACTTCATCAATTGAAGGAACTCCTTATTTTGGCCCATTAATTTGGGAAGGCAAGGATCCCGGTATAGTAACTTTAACAGATATCCCCAACCAGTTAGATTTAAAATTAAATGCTAGGGTAGTAACCTCGGGGTTAGGCGTTATTTTTCCGAAAGGGATTTTAATTGGTAACGTTTTAAAATCTGGTGTAAAAGGTGGAGGAAGTTTTTTAGATATTTCTGTTAAGCTGGCAACCAATTTTTATGCTTTACAATACGTTTACGTGATAAAAAACAATTTCCAGTCTGAGCAGGAAACTTTAGAGCAACAAAATAAGGAGAGCTTAAATGAATAGCATCATCAAAAATATCCTCCGATACATTTTATTGGTATTGATACAGATTTTCCTTCTTAAAAACATGGTTTTGTTTGGCTTAAACACGCCGTATCTTTATATTCTATTTATCCTGTTGTTACCTTTTGAAACCCCAAATTGGTTGCTTTTTTTTCTGTCTTTTTTAATAGGATTAAACATCGATGTTTTTAATGATACCGTTGGATTACATGCCAGCGCCTGCGTAATCACTGCTTTTGTGCGAGTATCTATAACCAGCATCACGGTACAAAAAGACAACTATGATAGCGATCCCGAACCTACCTTATCAATTATGGGTTTCCGCTGGTTTTTCTTCTATGCACTGGTTTTAACGCTTACCCATCATTTTTTCTTGCTAAACTTAGAAGTATTCCGTTTTTCAGAGATCCCAGCCACAATAAGCAGAGTATTCATCAGTTCTTTATTTACCTTAACTTTGATTTTTATAGCCGAGCTATTATTCTTTAGAAAGAAACAGCGTAAATGAACAGTTTTTTCAAACGTAGATACATCATCCAAGGCATTTTTATTCTTGTTACCCTAATTTTGTTGGGCAAGCTGTATTATATTCAGGTTGTTGACGATTCTTATAAACTTTCCGCTGACAATAATGTACTTCGTAAACTGATTATTTACCCTGCCAGAGGAGTTATTTTAGACAGAAATGGCGAGGTTTTAGTGCAAAACGAACCTGTTTACGACTTAATGGTTATCCCCGGACAGGTTAAAGAAATGGATACGCTGGAGTTTTGCAGACTCATTAAAATTGATAAAAAAGATTTTGATAAAGCTTTTAAAAAAGCAAAAAACTACTCTTTGTATAGAGCTTCGTTATTTCAGAAGCAATTATCTGCCTTAACCTACGCCGCTTTCCAAGAAAAACTTTTTGAATACCCCGGCTTTTATGTACAAAACCGTTCTGTAAGGTATTACCCTGATTCTACAGCAGCACAATTTTTGGGATATATTGGTGAAGTAAACGAGCGTGAAATAGAAAAATACGACGGCTTTTACAGTCAGGGAGATTATATCGGGAAAACTGGCATTGAAAAATCATAC
>DASSWV010000062.1:0-3934 GCA_035704545.1 Pelobium sp. | reverse complement strand
CTCCATACATGTAAAAACTATTACAAAGGCATTGGGAGAAATCAAAACCGCGGATGTTTTGCATCTCAATAGTCTCTTCAATCCATTGTCTTTTATTTCATTTTTTTACACAAAATTATTCTATCCAAACAAAAAGATAGTATGGTCGGTAAGGGGCGAGTTGAGCCCGGGGGCATTGAAGTTTAGCCGATGGAAAAAAAAACCATTATTGTTCCTCTATAAAAAATTGTGCGACAAGGTGGTTTTTCACAGTACCTCGTTGGAAGAAACCAATCATATCAAAAAAAGGTTTCCGGAAAACAAAGTTGTCTTCATTCCCAATCTTATCCAACCAAGCCAGCGGATTGGTGTTCCAAAAGAAAAAAAAATATTGTATGTGGGCAGGATTCACCCCATAAAAGCGTTGCATAAATTATTAAAGGCCTTGCATTTAAGCGATTTGTTTAAAAATTCAGAATTTACTTTTGAAATAGTGGGCACTTACGAAGAAAGACACCGCTACTATTTTGATGAACTCAATCAATTAATTTCAAAATATAAGTTGGAAAAGAAAGTGTTTTTTAAGGGTCACATAACAGGCGAAGCAAAAGAAAAAAAATATGCGGAAGCCTATTTTCTTGTACTGCCAAGCGAAACGGAAAATTTCGGAAATGTGGTCGTAGAAGCATTGAACCAAGGCACTCCGGTAATTGCGTCAAAAGGCACTCCATGGAAAATATTAGAAGAACATCAAGCCGGCTTTCATACTGAGAACATTCCAGCGGTAATGTCCAAGAAGATCGATAAGGTTTTAAATATATCGGAAACCACTCATAAAAAATTTAGTAAAAATGCAATAAGGTTAGTTGATGAAAATTTTAACGTGGATACGCAAATACATCAATGGATAGATTGCTATAAAGATTTATAAACATGCTCAAAAACAAAACCCTATTGATCACCGGCGGCACCGGCAGTTTCGGCAACGCCGTCTTGCACCGTTTCTTGGATACCGATCATTTTAAAGAAATCCGCATCTTTTCCCGCGATGAAAAAAAGCAGGACGATATGCGTACCCAACTTAAAAACGACAAACTCAAATTCTATATCGGCGATGTGCGCGATTATAAAAGTATTGAGCGCACAACACCCTATTTCCATTAAAATTTCCCGGGGAAGTTAAATATGAATAGAGCGCCTTCTCCCCAAGTTTGTAGAAAGGAGAAAAATACGCGATGATTTTGAGGGGTATATTCCATAATTACTACCTTTGCTATCGCAACCTGCAGTACAGTAACCTGCGTTGCGATAAAAAACAATGAAATTTTACAATAGGAAAAAAGAACTGGCACGCTTGGGCAAAATTGAAAAAATGTCCCAAGACTCCCCGCAAATGACTTTTGTTGTGGGCAGAAGGCGGATTGGCAAAACCAGCTTGTTGATTAAAGCCTACGAATCCCGCCCGTTTGTTTATTTTTTTGTGGCCAAAAAGAACGAAGCATTGCTTTGTGCAGAATATGTGGAAGAAATTCAACATAAACTGGAGGTGCCCGTATTTGGTGAAATCAAAACCTTTAAAGCGGTGTTCGGCTTCTTGATGGAATTGTCAAAAACCAAGCATTTTACCTTGATAATTGATGAGTTTCAGGAGTTTATGACCGTCAACCCGTCTGTGTATTCGGATATGCAACATAGTTGGGACCGCAACAAACAAGACAGTAAAATCAATTTAATTGTATGTGGTTCGGTTTATTCTATGATGACCCGCATTTTTGAGCATTCCAAAGAGCCACTATTTGGAAGGGCAACACAGCGAATTCACGTACAGGCCTTTCCAATTACTACCTTAAAAAAAATACTAAACGACTATTTTCCCGAATATAGCCAAGAAGATTTACTAGCTTTTTATATGGTAACGGGCGGGGTAGCCAAATATGTAGAATTGTTGGTGCAGGCAAGGGCATTTACCCTTGAAACAATATTGGACGAGGTCTTTAATGAAAACTCATTGTTTCTGGAAGAAGGAAAAAATGTGTTGATAGACGAGTTTGGCAAAGAATATGGAAATTATTTCTCCATTCTTTCCTTGATAGCTTCCGGAAAAACCGCGCGAGTGGAAATAGAATCGATTATGGAAATGCATACCGGGGGCTTTTTGGACCGTTTGGAAAACCAATACGGACTTGTTACAAAAATACGCCCCATTTTGGCAAAGCCCAATAGCAGGTCCGTCAAGTACAAAGTGAACGATAACTTTCTAAGGTTTTGGTTTCGATTTATTTATAAATACCGAAACACGGTGGAAGCGGGTAATTTGCAATACCTCAAGGAAACTGTCAAAAAGGACTATACCACTTTTAGCGGACTGATTATAGAAAAATATTTTATCCAAAAACTGATATTGGAAAAGAGTTATACCACCATAGGCACTTATTGGGAAAAAAACAACCACAATGAGATTGATATTGTCGCGGTAAACGAACAGGAAAAAGAAGTACTGTTCGCCGAGGTAAAACGTCAAAAAAAGAAAATAAACGTAAAAACCCTACAAGAAAAATCCGAAAAACTACAGGTACGTTTTCAAGAATATAAGCTGCTGTACAAAGGTTTTTCTTTGGAAGACATGTAATTTCCCCCGATAGTCATCATTCAGAACCTGTCGGCAGGCAAAGCAGCCCGCCCGCCGGGTCGGAAAACTTTTTAAACAAAATCAACAACCCTCCCTCCATCCCCCCTTTAGGGGGCTAGGGGGTAAAAAACCATCAAAACAGAATAAAAACACCATGCTCAAAAACAAAACCCTATTAATCACCGGCGGCACCGGCAGTTTCGGCAACGCCGTCTTGCACCGTTTCTTGGATACCGATCATTTTAAAGAAATCCGCATCTTTTCCCGCGATGAAAAAAAGCAGGATGATATGCGTACGCAGCTTAAAAATGACAAACTCAAATTTTATATCGGCGATGTCCGCGATTATAAAAGCATTGAACGTGCCATGCAAGGCGTGGATTACGTCTTCCATGCCGCTGCTTTAAAACAAGTGCCTTCCTGCGAGTTCTTTCCCATCGAAGCCACCAAAACCAATGTGTTCGGCACCCAAAATGTCATCGATGCGGCTGCGGCGCACAAGGTAAAAAAAGTAATCTGCCTCAGTACCGACAAAGCCGCCTACCCCATCAACGCCATGGGAATTTCCAAAGCCTTGATGGAAAAAACGGCCGTTGCTGCTTCGCGAAACCTCAACGGCACCACGGTTTGTTTAACACGTTATGGAAATGTGATGGCTTCGCGAGGCTCGGTGATTCCGCTCTTTTTAAAACAAATACAATCCGGCCAACCCGTTACCATCACCGACCCGAAAATGACCCGGTTTTTAATGAGTTTGGAAGAAGCGGTGGAACTGGTGCTGTTCGCTTTTGAACACGGCAACCCAGGTGATCTTTTTGTCAACAAAGCCCCAGCCGGCACCATTGGCGACTTGGCGCAGGCCATGAAAGAACTTTGCAATGCGGACAATGAACTAAAAATAATCGGCACCCGCCACGGAGAAAAATTGTTTGAAACCCTTTGCACCCGCGAAGAAATGATCAAAGCCGAAGACATGGGCGATTTTTACCGCATCCCGGCAGACAATCGCGATTTGAATTACGCGCAATATTTCTCCGAAGGCGAGCAAGCCATCTCCGAAATCGAAGATTACAACTCCCACAACACCCAACAACAAGGTGTGGAAGGAATGAAGAAGCTGTTATTAAAACTTCCCCTGATCCGTAAGAAAGTGTTGGGTGAGGATGTGGTGCAGTATCCAGATTAATGGTATTCGAAAAAAAGTCCCCTTTAGGGGATTTAGGGGTAAAATTAAGAACTGAAAATTCAATTTTTCACCCCAACCCTAAAGCCTGCCTGCCGGTAGGCAGGGGTGAAATTGAATTTTCTACAAACATAGTTCAACAA
>DASSWV010000469.1:0-3644 GCA_035704545.1 Pelobium sp. | reverse complement strand
AGAATTCAGGACCATATTTTTAGAAACATCGAAAACTTTTACGCCACCCTATTTTTTATCGGTTTTTGCGCTAAAGGAACTTTGGGACATAAGTTATTGCGTGGAGACTCTTTTGTAAACATCAAAGGAAAAGAGCTTTCGGTAATGGCAACCATTAGAAAAACAGATTTGTTGAGCGGACACGGCGACCATTCGGATATTATGGAATACGTTTCTAAAATCCCAAATCGTTCCTTAAAAAGAGTATTTTTAGTGCATGGCGAGCGGGAAAGTATGGAAGCGCTAAAAGTAAATCTAGAGCTTAATAAAATCGATGTTGCCATTCCACAAAAAGGGGTTTGTTTTGAGTTGTAATAATCCTATAATCTACAAACCACTTTGTTTAATTTAACACCTTATAATGGGCGAAAGCAATTATAGAGATGAGTTATTCGCAAAAAACTCATCGTAAGAGGTGTCTTTTATTTTTAGAATATATGTTTCTCTTTTTTCCGAATCGGTAAATTTATTTTGTTCAGGATGTAGCATGCTAGTTTCTACCCATTCGCTTTTAAACTTTTTTATTTTCAAAGCTTCACAGTCCGTTAAAGAATACTCTTTATCCTTCAGTAAAAAGACAAAATTGAAGGTTGATTTCTTAAGTTCATCAATTGTGAACTTTGGTTTTGGGTTATTAAAACTTATAGGTAAAGTGTATTGAACCCGAACAGCTTTACCATCTTGAAATCCTGGCTTCCAAATTGGTGAATTTTCCAAAATCCGCTGTGCTTCCGCTTCACAGCCAGCCCCTAGGCAAGATTTAGGTTCTATATCTACCAACCTGCCGTTTTTATCTATTACAAAACTGATAATCACTTTCCCATCAATCCCTATTATACGAGCTATTTCTGGATAGTTTAAGGATTTCGAAATATATTTACCGAAGGCATCATATCCACCTGGAAATTGAGGTAGTGCCTCCACAATAGAAAGTTTAGTGCCGATTTCCTCTTTTGTTTGAGCAAATAATGTAGATGAAATAAACAAACCTGCCAATAATAATATCCGTTTCATTTATTGATATAAAATATATGAGCTAATTTAGAAAAAAAACAAAGTTTACAAAAAGTAATTTTATCAGACTTACGAAGTTTCATAGTCCCTCCGACACCTTTTAAATCCTTAACAATAAATTAATTAGCAATTCTTACTTTAGCTGTATCACTTCAATTTTTAAATGCGTAATTATATAAAACAATTCTTATGAAAAAACTATACTTATCCGCATTCATCTTAGCCCTGTTTTGTGGTTGCATGCCATCCAACAACACACCTATCTCCTACACAGAGTATGTTCCAGTGTTAATGGAAAGAAGCAGTTTAAACCAATCAGTAAGTTTAAAACCAACTACTACAATTGGTGATGCTGCAAAGATCTACTATAAAGACAGCTATATTTTCATCAGCGAACGCTATAAGGGCGTTCACATTATTGATAATAGAAATCCTACAGCACCAATTAATAAGGGCTATATTTCTGTACCCGGTTGCGTAGATATGGCTATAAAAAACAATATCCTATATGTTGATAATGCAGTTGATTTAGTAGCCATCAATTTAACGGAAGCACAAAACGGAAATCTTGCCGTTGTAAAACGGATAGAAAATGTTTTTCCTGAAGTTGCCCCGCCAGATGGTGGCGTAATCCCGTCGAAATTTAACACCGAGAACAGGCCAAAAAACAGCATCATCGTTAACTGGAAACTTAAATAATATGAAAACAAAACATTTACTCTACATATTATCGTTAGCTTTTTTAGCTTCTTGCAGTAAAGATGGCGGTGGCCAGAACTCTTCTTCAGATTTCAATAATTCTGGAAAAGCCGGTTCATTGGCGAGGTTTGCTATTGTAGGCGATAACCTTTACACTGTAACCCCAAATGACGTTAAAATATTTGACATTACAACGGCTAGCAATCCCACTTACAAGGTAGATCAGCCCATTGGATTTGGTATCGAAACTATTTTCCCCTTAGGTAATACTTTGTTTTTAGGTAGCGAAACAGGGATGTATATTTACGATATTACAAATCCCCTTGCTCCAAAAATGATCAGCCAATACCAGCATATTCTTAGTTGCGATCCTGTGGTTGCCAATGAAAACTATGCTTATGTTACTTTAAGTTCTGGCGAAACCAGATGTTGGAGAGGCTTAACCCAGTTAGAAGTCATTGACATCCGAAACAAAAAGCAACCTCAAATTGCAAAAGTTTACCCAATGACCAACCCAAAGGGCTTAGCTTTAAGCGGAAATGACCTTTTTGTATGTGATGATAAAGTAAAATGGTTTGATGCAACTGACAACGTTAATCTTGTACCAAAGGGAGTTATTGATGTGAAAGCACATGATGCGATTACCATCGGAAAAATTTTGATGTTGATTGGAGAAGATGGCCTGTCACAATACAATTTCAGCGGGCAAGAACCGGTTTTTTTAAGCAACATTAAAATTGGGGCTAAATAATGAATAAACCAGTTTTAGGGCTTTTTGTATGCCTGTTTCTTTTTCAGACAGCTTCTTTTGCGCAGATGAGCAAAGTTTCTACCGATGCCGATGCGAAGAGTAATTTACCGTTAAGTATCAGTTTTCAACCTTTGTATCTAATGAACAATACCATTAGGTTTGATGTTGAAATGCAACAAAAAGAAAAAGCTTCTGCTTTTATAGGCGCTTTGGAAATCATCAATGGCAATACACAGTTGCTTTATAATGGTGGTGACGATAATGCGACTAAAGATTTTGTTTCTGGCGCAGGAATTGGCCTTGCCTACAAATTAAAGCTAAATCCTTCAGAGAAATTAACCAGCTTTTATTTTTCGCCGGGCGTTAACTTTAGAACCTTAAAAATCAGCTTAAAAGGTGAAGATTATTACGCTTACGAAGAAGACGGCATAGAATATTACACTTTTGGAGAAACAGAGAAAAAATATCCTATAAATTCAGCCATGATTTTTGGCAATTTGGGGTATCATAAAGTCTGGACTACAACAATCTTATTAGATGCCTATTTAGGCTTTGGCTATAAACTAAGTACAAGCGATAAACTTTTAGAAGCTAACAGAGATTATGAAAAACCAATTTATGGCTTTAACTATACTGGATTTACTTTTCAGGCCGGTATTAAGTTTGGTTTTCAGATAAAATAATTATTATATTTTTCTAGAATAGCTGGTAAGAATTTACTGTTTTTAAAATTTCTGATTAAATTCAACTCGATTTAGCGCAAGCCGTAGCTCATTCCCCTAAAGTATCCACTAAAACTTCACACCCAGCACAAACTCATGCGATCCAGAATTGATGGTCCTTATTGTAGAGATATTACTATCAAATGAATAACCCACTTCCAGTGCTTTACTTACTGTGAATCCAGTCAATACAGAAAAAGAATCTTTTTTTCTGAATGAACCGCCGAGCCAGAAATTATTCCGGAAAGCTACTTTCAAGTTCAAATCATAGGACATCGGAAATGGTGCAACGTATTTTGCCATTACCGAAGGAGTGAAAGAAATGTCCTCGCCCACAAAAACACGGTAACCTCCGGTTAAAAAATAATGTGAAACCTCGGCACTTTTATCAGAAATATTATTAAAAGACAACTTCTGCT
>DASSWV010000467.1:0-7448 GCA_035704545.1 Pelobium sp. | reverse complement strand
GTGAAGAAAACGGCTCCTCCAATCAAAACAACAAGAACAATGGGGACACTTAAGGTGTCTGTAAGCGGTATGGCCGTAAAAACAATACTCTCCCAACTATCTGCGATGGGTGCAAATGCTTTGTTTATTCTATCGTCAATGCTTTCAATAGCATAAGTAGTAAACGAGAAAGTAAGCAGTGTAAACAGGGTAAGAAATTTGAATAGTCGTATTTTCATTGATGAGTTTTAGATTTATGAACTGTAAGGTATTTAGAAAAAAACAAAATCACAATTTTTTTATAGTTTGATGCCAATTAGCTGGATATTTTTAATTGATTTTAACCCTTATTTTTTGTTGAAAAAATCCAATAATCTTCCAAATTAAAACTTAATTTGTGCAATGATTATAAAGTGTTAATCTCTCAAAACCAACCCTGTTCTAAATGAGTTTATTTATAAAAAAATCAATTAATCAGCTATTGAATGAATCCGCCGAGTCGGAAAAAAGCCTAAAAAGAACCTTGTCTGCGAGTTCTTTGGTTGCATTAGGAATTGGAGCCATTATTGGAGCCGGCTTATTTGTTAGAACCGCCGCCGCTGTTGCGCAACACTCTGGTCCTGCTGTAACGTTAGGTTTTATAGTTGCATCCATAGGTTGTGCTTTGGCAGGTCTCTGCTATGCCGAACTTTCGTCTTCCATCCCGATTGCCGGAAGCGCTTATACCTATAGTTATACTACAATGGGAGAGCTGGTTGCATGGATTATTGGCTGGGATTTAATTTTAGAATATGCCGTAGGCGCCGCAACCGTAGGCATTGCTTGGACAGAGTATTTAAACAATTTACTCGTCACGGTGGTGTGTGTAAGCCCAATACCTTACGAACTTAGTCATTCGCCTTTTGAAACAAGCTTGGATGGTTTACATACCGGCATTATCAACCTCCCCGCCTTATTTATTGTAACGATGCTTACGTTTTTACTGATTAGAGGGACTAAAGAATCTGCATTGGTGAACGGGATTATTGTGGTAATAAAAGTTTCTATAGTCATATTAATTATTGTTATCGGTTGGGGCTTCATCAATCCGGCAAACCACACACCTTACATTCCACCCGCAAGTACTTATACTGATGCTCAAGGAATTTCTTACAATTATGGAGGCATTATGGGGATTTTAGGTGCTGCAGGCGTAGTTTTTTTCGCTTTTATTGGTTTTGATGCGGTAAGCACCACTGCCCAGGAAGCAAAAAACCCGAAACGTGATATGCCTATCGGGATTTTGGGATCTTTAGTGGTATGTACCATTTTATACGTGTTGTTTGGACATATGCTCGCAGGTGTTGCAACTGTAGAAGATTTTAGGACCACCGGAAGGGAGGCTTCTGTGGCTTTCGCCATCAATAAATACATGATAGGCTACGCTTGGCTTGGCCAGGCCGTAACAGTGGCTATTTTGTTTGGATTTTCATCTGTGATTTTAGTAATGCTTTTAGGGCAATCGAGGGTGTTTTACGCCATGAGCGCAGATGGACTGATGCCCAAAATGTTTAGCGACTTGCACCCAAAATACAAAACACCTTATAAAGCCAATTTGTTTATTTTGATTTTAGTGGGTTTGTTTGCAGCTTTTGTACCGGGAAATATAGTTGGCGACATGACAAGTATTGGAACTTTATTCGCCTTTATGCTAGTTTGTGCAGCGGTAATTATCCTCAGAAAAACCGACCCAAACTTACCTCGACAATTTAAAACGCCATGGGTTCCTTTTGTCCCTATCGCCGGTATTATTGTATGCGGGGCAATGATTTATGGCTTAGGCTGGATCAACTGGTTGCGATTAGCTATTTGGCTGGCAATAGGCTTCATCATCTATTTCACATACAGTAAAAAACACTCTTTATTACAAAAAGGAATTTTAGTAAAACCAAAGGATCCACCTGCACCGAAGATTGAAGAGTAAATAAGATTAATTAAGAGGCTTTCAATATTTGGAAGCTTCTTAGTTTAAAAAACAATGCTATTTAACTAAAAGATCTTTTAAAACGTAAGGAACCTGTTTAATTAATATGCTTGGTGGCACCGCATACATTTTTTGTGCAAGTTGCTCACCAGTATGTCCATGGCTAAAAACTGCTATTTGCACTGCCTTTTCTACCTCATAACCTTGGGCAATCATACTTGTGATCATTCCTGTTAAAGCATCTCCCATACCCGCACTTGCCATTGCTGGCGAACCAGAAGAGTTAAAATAGCATATCCCTTCGGGTGTAAAAATCATTGTGTACCTGTTCTTTAAAACGATATAAACTTTTAACGCTACTGATTTTTTTATTGCAGTTTCGATACGTTTCCACCAGCTTTCATGGGTTCCAAATAAGCGGTCGAACTCCTTCATGTGTGGTGTGAAAACAGAATTAGGCGGTACTAAACTCATCAGCTCTGGGCTTTCGCTAATGATATTAATGGCATCTGCATCTATAACAATAGGTCTTTTAAAGTTTTTTAACACTGTTTCTACCAAGCACTTACTTTTCTCTGTTGTTCCTAAACCTGGCCCAATACCAATTACTTTGTATTTATCCCATTCTGTTGTTTCTAACTGGTCAACATGGATGTACATGGCTTCTGGTAAACGAGTATTTAAAGATGGCAAACCCGAATGTGGAATCATGGCTGTAGTAAGCCCAGCTCCACATTTCACACAAGCTTCAGTTGCAATTAACGCAGCTCCCATAGTTTCATCGCTTCCTGCAATAATTAAAGCATGCCCCAGTAAACCTTTATGTTCAAACGGTTGGCGAGCTTTAATAAATTTTTGTACCCCTCCTTTCCATAACCAGTAAAAAGGAGACGATGTACTTTGGATAAAGTTTTCATCGAGCCCAATATTTGCTACTTTCCATTCTTTAATGAAAGGACTTGAGATAGGCAACAAGAAGTTAAGTTTTGGTCGCTGAAAAGTAATGGCAAAATCAGATTTCACGATAACGTCATCAAATAACTCTCCTTCGCAAGGTAAACCCGTAGGTACGTCAACAGCAACTTTATATCCGCCAAACTGATTGATTCTTTTAACCAAATTACGCCACTCTCCCTCTAAAGCTTTATTTAAGCCTGAACCTAAAAGTGCATCAATCAGAAAATCAGCTTCTAAAAACTCAACATCTGTAGCTTGTTTTAGGTAAAATATGGAGGTGTCTTTTTCTTGTAGCCGTTGGAGGTTTATTTCATAATCTTTACTAGATTTTTCACTGAAATCTGCAATGAAGGTTTGTACATGATGGTATCCTTCATCAAACAGCAATCGAGAAATAGCTAGGCCATCGCCTCCATTGTTTCCTTTGCCACAGAAAATCAAGATGCCTTTTTTACGATCTGGAAATTTGTCCACAAAAATCCGTGTAAAAACAATAGCTGCTCTTTCCATCAATTCTGAAGACAGAATGGGTTCATTTAATATGGTAAATTTATCTGCATCGCGAGTTTGAGCAGCCGTTAACAGTTTGAGCATAAATAGAGATTATTTTGTAAGAGATGAATATAAAACATTTTATTCTTTATTAACGATTTTATTAGATTATTGCAAACGATGTCTTTAGCTGGAAATTTTTCCATAATAGAATAGTAATTCAATTTTCACAAAGTACAATTTGTGGAGTAAACCGAGTATTTTGAACTTCCTAAATCAAATCCAAAAAACTATTTTGCACCAAATTTAAAGCACTTAGAAAACAATGAATAACAGACAAAATTTCACATCTGGATCTCCCTGGGAAGACATTATTGGTTATTGCCGAGCAGTAAAAGTTGGCAACACAATTGAAATTGCCGGAACAACGGCATCGAAAAACGAAAACGGGGATAATTTAACTACGATGTTTGACCAAACCAAAGCAATTTTAGATAAGTTAACAACCGTTTTGGAAGATGCCGGTGCATCTTTAGAGAACGTAGTAAGAACGCGTATGTTTTTGACTGATATTAGCCAGTGGGAAGAAGCGGCAAAAGCTCATGGATTATTTTTTAAAGACATTAAACCGGTAACCACAATGGTTGAGGTTTCAAAGTTAATTGATCCGGATATTTTGATTGAAATTGAGATTACCGCAATTTTGGGATAATTTAGTTTTAGGGAAGCTCTATATTGCAAATATTAAAACAACGAAAAAATTAATAAGATGCTAAATAAAATAAACCAGATTGTGAGCACAATCTGGTTTATTTTATTAATGACTACTCAATACATTAAAACTACTTTTTAGGCGATGATGCAAACAAGCTATCTGCTTGGATAGTTTTGCGAGTTTTAGTTGCCCAGTTAATCAAAGTTTCACGTTGCTGTCCGGATAATTTAGCATCGCTGTGAAGAACAGTATATGATTCCAAAGGCATCCAATGGTCTTCCTGAGACTCAATCAACTCTTCCAGTTTATGATCTTGTCTTTTTAAGGTGTATGCCGTAAACTCATCTAAATTAAAGTGCTTTTTACCATCGTTTACATGGCTGGCTAACCACCAGGCAACCGGCTGAATGTTATTATACCACGGATACTTTGTGTTGTTAGAATGGCAATCATTACAGGCAACTGCAAAAATTTGTTTTACCGAATCCGGAACTTCGTATTTGGTCGCTATCGCATTTACCTGCTCTCCGGTGTCAATGTTTTTTTCGGGTTGAAAAAACTGGATAACAATTAACACAACTGCTATACCTATCAAAACTTTTTTTACCATAAACTATTTTTTAAAATGACTGTGAATAATTTGATTAAGCTCTACTGAAACTTTACCGTTTGTTGCAACAATATCTCCGCTTTCTAATATATTATTTTCTCCAACAAAATCAAAACACTCCCCTCCTGCTTGTCTTACAATTAATACACCTGCAGCTATATCCCAAGCCTTTAAATTATACTCGAAATAGGCATCAAACCTGCCACAAGCTGTATAAACCATATCTACTGATGCCGCACCAATCCGGCGTAAACCATGGCACTTTTGCATTACATCTTTAAATAAATTCATATAATCAGCTTGTTTTTTAAAATCGTAATAAGGAAATCCAGTGGCCACTAAAGTTGTAGCCAACTCTTTATTGTCCGAAACATGAATTTCCGTTCCGTTCAGATAAGCTTTGCTGTTCTTCCATGCGTAAAAGCACTCATCTTGCTTAATTTCGTACACCACACCAACCACCAGTTCATCGTTCTGCTTTAAAGCTATGCTTACCGCAAAAGCCGGAATGCCGTGGATAAAATTTGTGGTGCCATCTAGCGGATCAATAATCCAATTAAAAACATCTCCTACTTTGTTTGAAGTACCTTCTTCTGCAATAAACCCTGCTTCTGGTAAAATAACGGAAAGTTGCTCAACAATCATCTTCTCAGCAGTTTTATCTACATAAGAAACCATATCGTTTAAGCCTTTATACTCAATTTTTGTTGCACTAAAATTAGTTGACTCTGCAAGTATAAAAGCGCCGGCATTTTTAGCGATGTTGATGACCTCCTTACATAGCTCTTCGTAATTCATTGTTTTTTTATTTTAAAGGTAAATAGTTTGTGAACGTAATAACTAGCCACACCCAGGCTTAACGCTGAGGCTATTCTAGACGGTGTTGGATAAAAATCAAATACTTCCACAAAAAGCCTCAACAGCCCATAGTTTGCAAAAAAACCTAAAAACGCAATCAGTACAAATCTGCGGAATTGCTTTCTACCGGCGATAGTCGACTCGCTAAAAACGGCATATTTATTCAACAAAAAATTAATTACAACGCCACAAGAGTAAGAAATACAGAGCGAAAAATTATGTGCACTCGCACTGTAAAAACCAACATTAACTCTTTGATAATGGAATAGGTAATTGATTACGCTAAAGTAAACCATCACATCCACCATGGTAGCGATACCCGCAGATAAAAAAAACCTTATTGCTTTGCTATTTATGATTTGTTGCAGATAATTCTCTTCCTTGATAATCTCTGAATTCATTAGGCAACAGCCTTTCCTTTATTGTGTTTAGCTGTGAAAATAAATATGCCAACTATACCACCTACTACTAAAAAAGTTGAAATCATTTCGGCCTGAGTAAAAGAAAATGAACCAATATGGTATTTAGAGTTTACCCTAATCATTTCTACAAAAAACCTTTCGAGGCCGTTTAGGATCAAGTAGATACAGAACAATACACCAGGTGTTTTTATTTTTTTACGGATACTCCATAAAAAGAAAAACAATAAGATACAAACAACAGCTTCGTAAAACGGAGTTGGATACACCCCAACCGCTAACTCGTGGCAAAATTTACCTTCGCAACCTGGAATTGCAACACCTTCATTAATTACGTTGTGTGGGTATTTGAAAGACCACATCCAATCTGGTGCCCATGAAAGCCAGTTTGGTTTCGGGCTAGTGTTATTTATCCCCCAGTCGCCATCGCCAGCAAGTTGACAGCCAATTCTACCCACACCATAAGCAAGCATTAAACCTGGTCCAGAAACATCAGCCATATGTACTGCTTTAATTCCGTTTTTACCGGAAATGTACAGTACTGCAATAGCTCCACAGATTAATCCACCATAAAACGTTAAACCACTAAAAGACAATAAGTTTTGGATAGGATCTTGCATAAATCTGTCCCAATACTCCAAATTATCAAAAACCTTAGCGCCAATAATTCCGGCAATGGCCGCCCAAGCTATGAAAGTACCCATCATTTGATATGGGTGCACTATTTCTGTAACTGTTTTAGGCTGTGGTAATTGTGTTTTCTTTTTATCGCGGTATGCCCAATAAGCGAAAACACCTGCTAATAAAAGTCCGCCGAAAAAATTACCATCGGTGGATAATATAAAACCCTGAGGGTCATCTACAAAAGCCGTGTAATTTAGTAAACCATATACTATTTTATAGCCAATGATGAATCCGAAAAGTCCGTTTAAAATTAACTCGGTAGAACTTGCTGGCGCACCAATTACCACTTTTCTTTGTACAGGGTGAACTTGACCAAGTTTTTCTCGACGTTTTAACTCTTCAGAAAAACCCCAATAACCTGCAATGAAGGCCATTGCAACAAAAAAACCAAATGTTTGGATCGGCAAAGGAATGTTTATGCCAAATAGATAATCGATAAGATGTGATAAGGTTGGAAACATGTAATTTAGTTTTTAATGTTTTAATAGCTCAACAGCTTCAATTACGCTCACGTCACCATCAGGCAATATAGCTTCTAATTTTACGGCTTTTAGTTCATTAACCAATACCGGGTCGTATTTTACTTTAACTTTTACGTAATTTTTTGTGAATCCATGCATAAACCCCTCTTTGTGGTCGCCTTCAAAAAGCACTTCCTCCTCTTTACCAATCTGACTTTGGTAGAACACCCTTCTTTTCTTTTCTGAAAGAATATGTAACATTTTGCTCCTATCCGCCCTTTGTGAACCGGGAACAGTACCTTCCATAGCT
>DASSWV010000461.1:0-6494 GCA_035704545.1 Pelobium sp. | reverse complement strand
CCTCAACAAACACTAATCATCAACACTTTAAAGCAAGGTTAACTACGTCGAAAACTAAAGAGATTTTCAAGATTTTAGACAAAAGATTTTTCAAAACTCATTCTTGCAAAATCTATTGACACCATATTATCTCGAAAAAATAAGACATAAAAAACCGCTCAGTTTTCGCTGAACGGTTTGATAATGCTATAAAATTAAAGCTTTCTTTTTACTTCCACTTGTTCGTAAGCTTCAACAATATCACCTACTTGAATATCGTTGTAGCCTTTTATGTTTAGACCACACTCGTAACCTCTGCTTACTTCTTTAACGTCATCTTTGAAACGTTTCAATGATTCCAGTTCGCCGGTGTAAACAACTACGCCTTCGCGGATAATTCTGATTTTACTATTTCTGTGAATAGTGCCATCTAATACCATACAGCCTGCAATGGTTCCCACTTTAGTGATTTTGAAGGTTTCTCTAATCTCCACGTTCGCCACAATTTTCTCTTCGAACTCTGGGGCTAACATGCCTTCCATCGCTGCTTTAATTTCATCGATAGCTTTGTAAATAATAGAGTACAATCTTACGTCAATCTCTTCAGCTTCTGCTAATTTACGAGCACCAGCTGACGGACGAACTTGGAAACCGATAATGATGGCATCTGAAGCAGTTGCTAACAATACATCTGATTCGGAAATTGGCCCCACCGCTTTGTGAACGATTTTAACCTGAATTTGTTCTGTAGAAAGTTTCTGCAATGAATCTGATAAGGCCTCCACAGAACCATCCACATCACCTTTGATAATGATATTAAGTTCTTTAAAGTTACCAATTGCCAAACGACGACCGATTTCATCAAGTGTAATGTGTTTTTGTGTACGTAAACCTTGCTCACGTTGCAATTGCAGACGTTTGTTAGCAATGTCACGAGCTTCTGGTTCGCTTTCTACTCCGTTAAAACGATCTCCCGCTTGTGGCGCACCTTGAAAACCTAATACCTGTACGGGTTGTGATGGACCAACCTTCTCCACACGAGCACCTCTTTCATTATAAAGCGCTTTAACCCTGCCTGCGTAAGAACCTGCCAAAATTGGGTCCCCAACTTTTAAAGTTCCGGCTTCAACTAAAACAGTGGCAACATAACCTCTACCTTTATCCAGCTGGGCTTCAATTACGGTACCCACCGCTCTTTTATTAGGGTTTGCTGTTAGTTCCAATAATTCTGCCTCAAGCAATACTTTTTCTAACAATTTATCAATGTTCATCCCAGATTTGGCAGAGATTTCTTGAGTTTGGTATTTACCGCCCCACTCTTCTACCAAAATGTTCATTGCTGATAACTGTTCACGGATTTTATCAGGATTTGCACCTGGTTTATCCATTTTATTAAATGCAAACACCATTGGCAGGTTTGCGGCCAATGCATGATTAATTGCTTCTGTAGTTTGTGGCATCACCGTATCATCCGCAGCAATTACAATAATCGCTACATCTGTTACCTTAGCTCCACGGGCTCTCATCGCGGTAAACGCTTCGTGACCTGGAGTATCTAAAAATGTGATACTTTTTCCCTCTTCTACCGTTACTTCGTAAGCCCCAATATGTTGTGTAATACCTCCGGCTTCACCAGAGATTACGTTTGCTTTACGCACAAAATCTAACAAAGATGTTTTACCATGATCTACGTGACCCATTACGGTTACAATTGGAGATCGTGATACTAAATCGCCTTCGTTATCGTCTTCCTCTAAGTTTATTTCTTCGTCCTCAGCACCTACAAACTGTATCTCATACCCAAATTCATCTGCAACTATAGTTAACGTTTCTGCATCTAACCTTTGGTTGATGGAAACAAATAAACCCAAACTCATACAGGTTGCAATAATTTCTGTTACAGTAACATCCATCATTGTAGCCAATTCATTTGCAGTAACAAATTCTGTGGTTTTCAACACCTTTGAATCCATTTGCTCTGCCGCTAATCTTTCTTCTGTAGTTGCAGCAACGTCATCACGTTTCTGTCTTCTAAGTTTAGATCTTTGTGCAAATTTACCAGACTTTCCAGCTCCACTTAATCTAGCAAGTGTGGCTTTAATCTGATCTTGAATTTCCTTTTCTGTAGGCTCTGCTTTCGGAGGAACAGGTTGCCCTCTTTTGTGCGGAGGTCTTCCGCCACGTTCTGGTGCTCTATTACCTGCTCCAGCTCCTGCTCCGGCATTTGTTGGGTTGCCCGCTCTGTGAGGTTGTGTGCCTGGCGCACCCGGTGTTCCCGTTTGCCCGGGTCTTGCAACTCCACCAACTGTAGGTTTACGTTTGCGCTTTCTTTTATTATCCGCAGTGTTTGGGTTAGATGAAGATGCAATAGGTTGATCTTTCTTCTTGTTAACAGGAAGTTCTATTCTGCCAATAACTTTCGGCCCAGTTAGCTGTCTCGCCTTGGCTCTAATTACATCATCATCTTCTTCTGCAACTGACGTTTCTTTTGATGCTAACGTGACTGCAGGTTTTTCAGCCACTTTCTCCGTATTTTCTTCGCTTTCAACAGCTTTAGGGGTTTCTTTTATTGCATCAGCTTCTTTTACCGGCTCGGCATCTTTCACCACTTCTGTTTTTTGTGGAGTTTCTTCAGCTTTTGGAGCTTCTGGTTTTTCTTCCACTTTTGGCTGAGCTGGTTCTTCTGCTTTTACTTCTGCAATTGGTTCAGGAGCAACAACCTTAGGCTCTTCTTTTTCAACAACTGGCTCCGGAGCTTTAGGCGCTTGTACCGGTTCTTCAACCTTAGGCTTTTTATCTGGGCGAGTTTTAGAATTCAAACTTGCTAAATCAATTTTTCCAACCACTTTTACACCTGGGCTGTTTGTTGGTTCAGCTTCTTCGGCTTTGTCAGACACTTCAATTTTAGGAACAAAAGGAGCTGGAGTTTCAGCTACAGGAGTAGAACCAGTGTTTTTTATTAAAATCTCTGCTGATTCTTCATTTTCCTTTTCGATCGGAGCAGCTAAATTGTCATTTGATTCGATAACCGTATTTGCGTCTTCGCGACGGATTTTACCGATTACAATGCTTTTTGCTTCCTCTTTAAGGTTTTTATCTCCCTGATACTCTTTCAAAAGAGCACCATACATTTCGCCCGTAAGCTTTGTATTTGGCTTTGCTTCAACACTGAAGCCTTTGCCATTTAAAAACTCGGCGATGGTGCCTAAACCAATGTTTAGCTCTTTCGCAACTTTTAATATTCCTAAGTTTTTGTCTTCTGACATTTATTGTTCTCTTTCTAAATCTATTTAAAACAAAAGTACGTTTAGTTAAGCAAAACCGCAATTATTCGAACTCGGAACGTAAAATCCCTAGAACTTCTTCTACGGTTTCTTCTTCTAGGTCTGTTCTTTTAACCAACTCGGCGGTGGTTAAAGCAATTACACTTTTTGCGGTATCTAAACCTATCTTCCTAAATTCATCTATTATCCAACCGTCGATTTCGTCTGAGAATTCTTCTAAATCAACATCTTCTTCTTCCTCTGTAGATTCACGGTAAACATCAATTTCGTAGCCGGTCAACTTTCCTGCCAATTTAATATTATGTCCGCCACGGCCAATTGCTAAAGAAACTTGGTCTGGCTTTAAATAAACCGCAGCTCTCATTGTCTCATCATCTAACTTAATAGAAGTGATTTTAGCTGGAGATAATGCTCTTTGAATGTACAATGAAATATTGCTGGTAAAATTGATAACGTCGATATTTTCGTTTTTCAACTCTCTAACAATACCGTGGATACGAGATCCTTTCATACCTACACAGGCCCCAACCGGATCAATTCTATCATCATAAGATTCAACCGCAACCTTAGCTCTTTCCCCTGGCTCACGTACGATTTTTTTGATGGTGATTAAACCGTCAAAAATCTCTGGAACTTCCAGCTCAAACAAACGTTGTAAAAACTCGGGTGCCGTACGTGAAATAATGATCCTCGGATTGCTGTTTAGCATCTCTACTTTATAAACAACCGCTCTAACCGAATCTCCTTTTTTGAAATAATCTGCAGGGATCTGCTCTGTTTTTGGTAAAATAAGCTCGTTGCCTTCATCATCTAAAACCAAAGTTTCTTTTTTCCAAACTTGGTAAACTTCTCCGGTAACAATCTCTCCTACTCTATCTTTATAGTTTTTAAAGATTTCATCTTTCTCTAGTTCCAAAATTTTAGAGACTAAAGTCTGACGGGCTGCTAAAATTGCTCTTCTACCAAAACTCTCTAAAGTAATTTGTTCAATAAAATCATCTCCAACTTCTAAATCTGGATCTATTTTATGGACATCTGACAATTCAATTTCCAAATCATCATCTTCAGAAAAACCATCTTCCATTACGGTACGTGTTCTCCAAATCTCTAAATCACCATTATCTGGGTTTACAATTACGTCGCAATTTTCATCAGTACCAAAACGTTTGCGTAACATACTACGGAAAACCTCTTCCAGTACGCTGATTACTGTTGGTCTGTCAATATTCTTGAAGTCTTTAAACTCCTGAAATGAATCGATTAAATTAATACTGCTCATTTTTTATCATTGCTATTTTTCTAAAATAATGGTTCTATTTAAATGAAACTCCAACTTTCATCTCGGCAATCTCACTTCTATTGATGCTTTTTTCTACTTCTTTGGCTTTTTTGCCTTTTTCTTTAACCTGCTCCATAATGGTAATTTGCTGATCATCGGCACTTATTAGCGTTCCCTCAGTTTTTTTACCATCTGTAAATTTTATTTCTAAAAGCCTGCCTATGTTTTTTTGTAATTGACGGTTTAAGGTCAACGGAATATCTAAACCTGGCGAGCCTACTTCTAAATTATATTCTTTATCAAACAGATTTTCTTCTTCTAAATGAAAGCCGACATGTCTACTCACTGCCGCACAATCATGGATACCAATCCCCTCATCTCCATCTAAAAGAACAATAACTTTGCTGTTATTTACCACCTTTAGTTCCACAATAAAAAGATCAGGTCGGTCTGCTATTTTTTCTTCTATTAAAGCTCTGATCCGCTTTTCTACGCTCATTAATTCTATATTTTTCTAAAATAGAAAGAGGGGACTATCGCCCCCTCTTTCGAATCTCTGCAAATGTAATAAAATTTTCCATAGTTTCAACTTTTGCCTTCAATTTAAGAAAATTTAATTGCCTTAATAAATTGATTACTAAGAACTAAGCCTTAGTTTAAAATAATTTAGCGTTTAAGCTAGAAAGAAAAAACTGGATTACCTGCGGATAAAGTATAATTGTTATGAAGATACCCGAGAGCGCTCCGTAAAAATGCGCTTGATGGTTGATGCCGTCATTTGCTTTACGCCCAGCGTACGAAGTATAAATCAGGAACAACACGCCATAAACAATGGCCCAAATTGGAATCGGTATGGGAATGATTAATAAGGTAGTAAACGGCGAAAAAAGGATGAATGAAAATAAAACCGCACATACTGCACCAGATGCGCCCAAGCTATGGTAGTTATAATTGTTTTTATGTTTAAAAACGGTTGGTAAGTCGCTTAAAATCAAAGCTACAATATATAATACTCCAAATTGCCAATGACCAATGGTGCGCTCTAAATCAAAAGCAAAAAAATAATACGACAACATATTAAAAATTAAATGTTGCCAATCTTTATGGATAAACCCACTTGAAATAAGCTGGTAAATATTTTGTCCTCTGCTTACCGAGTACGGGTGAAGCATGAGTTTACCAAAGAGGGAATGCTCATAAAATGCATAAACACTGGTTGCAATGGTGAAAATAAAGATGATGACCGAAACCGGCGATTCATTAAGTATCTGATACATTTATTTGGGATTGTGTTGCTTTGGGCAAACTAGCGAAAACCAGCTGGTAAGAATGATCAATAAGTTCTTTTAATAATGATTCGGGAACACTTTGGTTGTAGTAAACGGTGTTCCAATGTTTTTTATTCATGTGATAGCCGGAGATTATCTCCGAATATTGTTCTCTTAACAAAACGGCTTTCTCTGGATCACATTTGGCGTTAAAACTTTCTAGCTTGGCTAAACTGGTTAAAAGAAAAACCTTTTCGCCTACTTTGAAAACCAAGGTGTCTTCACCAAAAGGAAAACTTTCTGTGACGCCGGGTTTACCGATACAATATTCTCTGAGGCTTTCTATATTCACAAATCACTTGAAATATAGGCTCTTAGGCCCAAAAAGATATTTTAAAGAAACACCCATAGTGGTGTAAGCGTCTTTTGCATTGTTCTGAAAACCTTTATTTGGATCATCGGCAAAACCATCCAAATCATCTGAAGTGGTAAATACCATTTTGTATTGAAAGCCTACAACAAACTTAACTTCTTGATAAACATTGTATATATTTAAGTTATAACCGATGCTTATTGGTAAAGCTATCACACTGCTGAACTCGCTTTTCCCTCTGTCATCTTCATGTGTTCTGCGTGGAAAAGGCACATCTATACTAGTGGGAGTTGATGCATCTGTTCCTTCCG
>DASSWV010000125.1:0-2371 GCA_035704545.1 Pelobium sp. | reverse complement strand
TTTAATCAAAGCTCTAATTTCAATCAATTGATTTGGGTCTAGGCCAGATGTTGGTTCATCTAAAATCAAAACTTTTGGGTCGTGGATGATTGCTTGCGCTAGACCAACACGTTGTTTGTAGCCTTTTGATAGTTGCCCAATCTTTTTGTGCTGTTCTTTATCAAGTCCCGTTAACTGGATAACTTCGTTTATTCGGCTCTTCAAGTTTTTTAAATGGTAAACCTCCCCAACAAAACTCAAAAACTCCTTCACATACATTTCTGTGTAAAGTGGATTGTTTTCTGGCAGATAGCCAATGTTTCTACGTACTTGTAAAGAATCCTCTGTAATATCAAAACCACAAACCTGTGCCGAACCTGCTGTTTTCGGAATAAAGGAAGTCAGCATTTTCATAGTAGTAGATTTCCCTGCACCGTTTGGGCCTAAAAAACCTAAAATTCTCCCGGGTTTGGCTTCAAAAGAAATCTCGTCAACTGCTTTTTGCAACCCGTAATTCTTGCTAAGTGCTTTAACGCTGATGCTCAAATCGTGTTTTTTTATTTAAACTCAAAGCTATAAATTTTGATTAAAAAGACCACCTAGATTCACATATTTAAAACAGCAATGAAACAACGTTTTACTACCTTTGAAATATGAATATTTTTAACATCCAAAACGAAACTGAGTTTAACCATACCTGTTTAGATGTTTTTAAACTTCAATATCAGACTATTGCGGTTTACAAGGATTTTGTAGATGCACTTAAAGTGAGACCTGATAGCCTTCGGCATTACACCCAAATCCCTTTTTTACCGATTTCTTTTTTTAAAACTCATCAAATCATTGAAGATGAAGCTTTCGCCGATGTGGTTTTTTCAAGCTCCGGAACAACCGGAAATATTGCCAGTAAACATTACGTTCAAGAGGTTGAACTTTATGAGCAGAGTTATTTAAAAGCGTTTGAACTATTTTATGGAGCTATCGAAGACATTTGTGTTTTAGCTTTACTCCCAAGTTATTTAGAACGGGAAGGTTCATCGTTGATATACATGGTTGAGGATCTGATCAAAAAATCTAAACACGAAAAAAGTGGTTTTTTCTTGCACAACCATGCAGAGCTGAATGAAACCTTAACTACGTTAAAAGCACAAAATCAAAAAACTATTTTAATAGGTGTTACTTATGCACTATTAGATTTTGTAGAAAGTTACCCAACCAAATTCCCTAATTTGATGGTAATGGAAACCGGAGGAATGAAAGGTATGCGGAAAGAAATGGTACGTGAGGAATTGCATGAAATTTTAACCACAGGTTTTGGCGTGTCAAAAATACATTCTGAATATGGGATGACGGAATTGCTCTCACAAGCCTACTCAAAAGGAAACGGGATTTTCGAATGTCCACCATGGATGAAGGTTCTTATTCGCGATACAAACGATCCTTTGAGTTTGCTTAAGACAGGAAAATCAGGAGGTATAAATATCATTGATTTAGCCAATATGCATTCCTGTTCATTTATTGCCACGCAAGATCTCGGAAAAACATTTGAGAACGGTAGTTTTGAAGTTTTAGGAAGATTTGATGAAAGTGATATTAGAGGTTGTAACCTAATGGTTCTTTAAAAATTTTACATCAATCTATCATCAAAAGAAAATTTCACTTTATCCAGAAATTTGATTTTCTTGATATCAGAATGTAATGGATTGGCTACGTAATTGAACTCTCCGCTTACAATTGCTGATGGCACTTTTAATAACAAGGACTCATTCCTCTTAAAAAATTGATTTCCCATTAGTTGCGTTTGCTTTAAAAACGGGTAAATTTCCCATTTATCAGGAAGCTCGTCTGATTTAAATTCAGTAAAATTATCATCTACCTTAAACCTTGCCATGCAGAAATTATTAGGCAGTAAACCTGTTGGCAAATGCACTAGCACTTCTAAAACGGCTAATGCCCTCGAACTTGCAAAATAAACGGCGGGCACACCTTCGGAGTTCCACCTCCCTCCGTAAATTTTCGCTCCCTCTCCACTTAAGTTTTCCGAAAAATTACAAGCCCCTAATCTGTATAACTCCATTAAGAAAAAATACCGTGTTGGATACGGCCCAATTCAGTAAAAACTAACCCGAAACCAATTGAAGAATCTAATAGAGCAAAAGGTGTATTATTTTTAAATACAATTGATGGCGTTTTCATCCAGAGCTTGAATTTATCCAAAGAACCAAAAACCTCTTCGCCTCGGGCGTACAACCTAGCTAGTTCAATTGCTTTTTCAGAATATTCTGATTTTATAAACTCTGTATCGTTAAAGCGCTGGAAAGTTCTTTCGTTGATGTGCATTACACCAGCTAACTCTTGAATGGTTAAAGATATTTTTTTGATTAAACTCAAA
>DASSWV010000260.1:0-2397 GCA_035704545.1 Pelobium sp. | reverse complement strand
TTAGCGGCATAGAAATTAATGTTCCCGGTCCATCTTTTTTAAGTTTATCCTGCAATTCAATAATTAAACGCTGGGCAGATTTTGGGCCTATGCCTTTAATCTGCTTGATTTGATTTACATCTCCCTTTACAATTGCCTGTTCAATTTCTGCCGGAGTAATTGATGAAAGCATCATCCGCCCGGTGTTGGGGCCAATACCGTTTACAGAAATCAGGTGCAAAAACAAACGTCGCTCGCCTTCATCTGCAAAGCCATAAAGTGTGTGTGAATCTTCTTTTACAGAAAGCCAAGTGTATAATTTACAACGCTCCTGATTTTTTAATGCGCTGTAAGTGTTTAGCGAAATATGTATATGGTAGCCAATTCCGCCAGTTTCTATAACTACATAAGCCGGACATTTAAATGCCAGCTTACCATCTATATATTCGTACATTTTTTCTCTTTAACCGATTCTTGCGCAAATTTTACGCTTTTTTATTTTCTTTAGCTTGTGCATCAACTACGGCGATTGTTACCATGTTTACAATCTCTCTTACCGAACTACCTAGTTGCAGTACATGCACTGATTTGTTCATCCCCAATAAAATTGGCCCAACTGCTTCTGCACCCCCTAATTCCTGTAACAGTTTGTAAGCAATATTTCCGGCCTCTAAGGTAGGAAAAACTAAAGTATTAGCTGGTGCAGATTTTAATTTAGAAAACGGGAAGTTATCAGCCATTAATGCGGAGTTTAAAGCAAAGTTTGCCTGAGTCTCTCCATCGACAACAATTTTTGGATGTTGTTCATGCAAAATTTTCACAGCTTCGCGAGTCTTTAAAGGAATTTTTCCGTCGTTAGAGCCATAGTTTGAGTAAGAAAGTATGGCAATGCGTGGCTTAATATTGAATCTTTTAACTGATTCGTTAACCAAAATGGTAATATCCACCAATTCCGCTGTAGTTGGGTTTGCGTTAATGGTAGTGTCAGCAAAAAAAATAGGGCCTTTTTTAGTGAGCATTAAATACATCCCGGCAACCCGGTTAAGGCCTTCTTCTGTTCCTATAACTTGCAGTGCTGGCTTAACAGTGGTTGCGTAGTTTTTGGTTAAACCCGATATTAAAGCATCACCATCTCCAAACTCAACCATAGAGGCTCCAAAATAATTTCGGTCTCTCATGGCTTTTCGGGCTTCGTATAAACTAACTCCCCTGCGTTGGCGTTTTTTATAAAGATGCTGAGCGTATTTCTCAGATAATTCCTCCTCCGCTAAGGGGTCAATAATGGCTACACCTTCTAAGTCTAGCTCGTTCTCATCAATTATTTTGGTAATTGCTTTTTTGTTGCCTAATAAAATAGGTATCGCAATACCGTCGTCTTTGACAATCTGTGCGGCTTTTAGTATTTTGTAATTATCTGCTTCGGCAAAAACTATCCTTTTTGGTGCAGATGCTGCCCTGCTAGCAATTCCTCGCATTAAAGCGTCATCCATTCCAAGGCGAGTTTTCAACTCCTCATTGTATTTTTCCCAATCTGTGATCGGATGCCTTGCTACCCCAGAATCCATGGCTGCTTTTGCAACTGCTGGTGCAACTGTGGTAATTAAACGGCTGTCCATTGGTTTTGGGATGATATATTCTTTGCCGTATTTTAAATTTTTTGCGTTATAGGCTACATTAATGGCTTCAGGAACATTTTCTTTAGCCAGTTCTGCAATTGCCTTTACCGCAGCCAGCTTCATTTCTTCGTTAATTGCGGTAGCTCGTACATCTAAAGCTCCTCTAAAAATATACGGAAAGCCTAAAACATTATTTACCTGGTTGGGGTAATCAGACCTTCCGGTTGCCATAATAATATCCTTTCGGGTTTTAATGGCAAGTTCATAAGCTATTTCTGGATTAGGGTTGGCCATTGCAAAAACAATTGGGTTCTTCGCCATTGTTTTTAATGCTGCAGCCGTTAAAACATCGGCCGAAGACAAACCAATAAAAACGTCGGCTTTGTTCACTGCATCCTCCAAAGTATGTAAATCTCTGGTTGTGGCAAACTCGGCTTTGGTACCTTCTAAATTTTCACGGTCTGCCCGTATCACCCCGCTCCTATCCAACATTACTATATTTTCAATTTTAGCACCCAAGGCAACATACAAGCGGGTGCAAGAAATTGCTGCAGCTCCGGCTCCACTGATTACAATTGCCACATCTTTCATCTTCTTTTTCTGAAGTTCGCAAGCGTTGATTAACGCTGCTGCAGAAATAATTGCAGTTCCATGTTGGTCATCATGCATTACCGGAATTTTCATTTCGGCTTTTAACCTACGCTCAATCTCAAAACATTCTGGAGCCTTGATGTCCTCTAGGTTTATCCCGCCAAAAGTGGGTTCTAAAGCTTTTACAATCTTTACAAAATCATCAACATTG
>DASSWV010000271.1:0-2134 GCA_035704545.1 Pelobium sp. | reverse complement strand
TGAGATGTTTCTCTCCGTTCAACATAACGTGTTTCCTTTTTTAACATACCCCAACCACTCTTTATAATAAATTCCAGCTAAGGAATCTTCCGGAGTATAACTTTTAAAAATATTTCTATTGGATTTTATACTGTCTAAATTCTTATAAATTCCAACAGTTAATCCCGCCAATAAACCTGCGCCAAGTGCAGAAACATCTGGTGTGTTGCCTTTATTAAGTTGACATTCTAAAGTATCGGCAATGAGCTGCATCAAAAACTCGTTTTGAGTCATTCCTCCATTTACCATTAAAGCGGATAGACGGATGTTGCTATCTTCTTCCATGGCTAAAACCACATCTTTTAACTGGTAGGCCACAGATTCTAAAGCTGCCCGTACCACATGGTTTTTATTGCAGTTGAAATTTAAACCCACAATTTCTGCCTTGCGGTTCATATCCCAATGCGGTGCGCCTAATCCGCTGAATGCCGGAATCAAATAAACCCCATTATTATCAACCACCTGTTTCGCTATCTCTTCTGTTTCCCGGCTGTCTTTAAACAGACCCATTTCGTTTTTTAGCCATTCTATGGTAGCGCCACAGGAAACAATTACTCCTTCCAAAGCATAATCCACACGTTCTTTTGTGCTCCAACAAACGGTAGTTACCATTCCATTTTTAGATGGAGTGGGCTCGTTTCCGATATTCATTAAAACAGAGCAACCAGTTCCTAAAGTTGCTTTGGCAGTACCGGGAGCAAAACATCCTTCGCCAAAAGCGGCCGCATGTGAATCCCCAATCATGGCAGTTATTTTTATAGGTTTTTTAAAAAGGTGATTGATTATGGATTCTCCAAATTCAGAAGCTGAAGGCTGAATTTTCGGGAGGTTTAACTTTGAAAGCCCAAAAGCCTCTAATATATCTTTATCCCAATTTAAAGTTTTTAGGTTAAAAAGTAGGGTACGTGAGGCGTTGGTATGGTCTGTTAAATACTGTTCTCCATCAGTAAGTTTATATAAAAGCCAAGTATCAACCGTCCCGAAATATGCTTCGCCATTGTCTATCGCGTCTTTTACCTTCGGCTCATTTCGGTACAACCAAATCAATTTAGTTGCAGAAAAATAAGGATCAATGATTAAACCTGTACGTTCTTTAATCAATGGTTCTAAGCCATCATTTTTAAGCTGATTACAAACCTCGATGGATCTTTTACACTGCCAAACCACAGCGTTGTATAAGGGTTTTCCATATTTATCCCAAACCACAAAAGTCTCTCGCTGGTTACTGATACCGCAGGTAACCACTTTGTTTCTATCGCCACCGTTTTCCTCAAATTGCTGCAAACAATTGCCAACAGAAGCCAGTACATTTTGGTAAATATCTTCGGGATTTTGCGTTACAAAACCGTTTGCGCTGTAGTTAGTTTTTAAAGCTTCGTTGGCTTTTGCCAATACTTTGCCAGTAGTGTCAAAAATTAAACTTTTAGTACTACTGGTACCTTGGTCAATACTTAATATAAATTGTTGCGCAGTGTTATTAGTCATTTTTAGAGTTTGCTTTGTCAATTATTACCGCTAATAAAATTACGCCACCTTTAACCACTTGCTGCCAAAATGGAGATACATTTAAAAGTACCAAACCGTTATTTAGAACCCCAATAATTATGGCACCTAAAACCGTCCCCATAATAGTTCCTCGTCCGCCGGAAAGCGAGGTGCCACCAATTACCACTGCAGCAATAGAATCTAACTCGTAACCCATACCGGCATTTGGCTGTGCCGAATCTAACCTGGCTGTAACCATTATTCCGCCCACGGCAGCTAAGGCTCCACCAATCGAATAAACTATCAGCTTAACTTTATTGATGTTGATGCCCGATAGTTTAGCGGCGTTTTCATTACCTCCTATGGCATAAATATAACGCCCTAATACGGTTTTTTTAGTTAGAACCACGGCCATAATTACCACAATTCCGGAAATCCAAACTGGTAGAGGAATGCCTAAAAACCAACCCACACCAATAAAAGCAAAGTTTTCGCCAAGGTTTGAGATGGGGAAACCTTTAGTCCAAAGCATGGTTAAACCTCTGGCAATAGTAAGCATGGCCAATGTGGCTACAAATGGCGGTACTTTAAATTTGGTAATTGCCCACCC
>DASSWV010000224.1:0-2989 GCA_035704545.1 Pelobium sp. | reverse complement strand
AAATAATGAGGGGAGTTATAAACCTGCAAGCGATTAATTCATTTACAATTCCCTATTTTTACACCATGGAAGACCAAACACCAAAGAGTTCCCGTCGCGTTCGCTATAAAGGCACTCATCCTAAAACTTTTAAAGAAAAATATAAGGAATTGAATCCTGAAAATTTCTCGGAGGCTGTGGAGAAAGTGATGCAAAAGGGAGGTACTCCAGCAGGGATGCACCGTTCCATTTGTGTAAATGAGATCTTGGATTTTTTGAATATACAACCTGGGCAAATTGGAATGGATGCAACTTTAGGCTATGGCGGACATAGCTTAGAAATGTTAAAATGTTTGGGGCCTAATGGTCATTTATATGCTACAGATGTTGACCCGTTTGAGCTACCAAAAACAAGAGATAGATTGGCTGCTTTAGGTTACGGTCCAGAGGTTTTGACTGTTAAAAAAATGAACTTTTCTAATATAGATTTAATCGCTGAAGAAGCTGGACCTTTAAATTTTGTATTGGCAGATTTAGGGGTTTCTTCTATGCAGATAGACAATCCGGATAGAGGTTTTTCTTTTAAAATTGACGGCCCGTTAGATTTAAGGTTAAACCCGAACAGCGGAATAGCTGCCGCTGCTTTATTAAAAAAAATATCGCAGGAAAAGTTAGAGGAGCTGTTTATTGATAACTCTGACGAGCCTTACGCTGAAGAAATTGCCGAAGCAATAATACAGGCTATTGCAAGAGGTGAACAAATCACCACTACAACGCATTTAAAAGACGTGATCAAGGAAAGTTTAAGCTTTCTTCCACCATCATCGGACAGGGCAGAGGAAATCAAAAAGGCTTGTCAACGATGTTTTCAAGCTTTAAGGATTGAGGTAAATAATGAGTTTGGTGTATTGGAGAAATTTTTGGAAAAGCTTCCTGATGCTTTGGCTCCAGGCGGAAGAGTTGCCATACTCTCTTTCCATTCTGGCGAAGACCGCAGGGTAAAAAAAATATTTAAAGCTTTTTACAGAGGTGGTATTTTTAGTGAGATTGCACCAGACCCCATCAGGGCTTCGCCAGAAGAAATTAGAAGCAACCCAAGAGCAAGATCTGCAAAATTAAGATGGGCAATCAAGGCTTAAGGCGAAAAGCCAATTATCCTATGCTCGTTTTTACGAAGTGCAAAATAAGGTTTGCGATTCTAAATAACCCATATTCACTTTAAATGATGAATTCTGGATTTTCTCTTAATGCCGTTCGCTCAATATGTACTACTTTTAATCTTACTTTTTTAAGAAGAAAATAAAATATCACAGCGGTAATTAAGCCAATTAAACTTTGAATCATCAAGGTTTTTGGTGCACCAATATGGTTGGCAGCAAAGCCAGCCAAAAAACTTCCGATAGGCAACATCCCTTGAAAAGCCATTGCAAAATAGCTAATCACTCTGCCCCTCATTTTATCATCAACATGGGTTTGAATAAAACTATTAGAGCCGGAAATCTGAATCATTTGGCCTATTCCTGATATTAGGATAAAAAACAAAGCAAGAACGAGCCACGGCGTAAAAGAAAAAAGCATTAAACTACCGGCAAACATAAAAATTGAAAGCACAATAATTTTAGAGAGATTTTTCAACTTTTTAGCTCCGGCTAAATACATAGCTCCTCCTAAAGCACCAAGCCCAATTGCACCTTCCAAATAACTTAGAGTGGATGCATCACCGTTAAAAACGTCTTTGGCAAAAATAGGCAACAGCGTAACCACTGGCATTAACGAAAAGCTGATACAAGCCATCAACAAAATCATTAACCGCAAATCGGGTTTGGTTTGCAGGTATCGATAACCTTCTTGCAGGCCTTTCCAAACACTCTCATCTGTTTTCTCAACTTCTCTGGGTTTAATCTTTATCACCAACAATGAGCCAATTACAAAAATAAAACTGATACTGTTAATTAAAAAACACATCCCCTCGCCTACCCATGTGATTAAAAAGCCACCCACCACCGGCCCTATTAAGCGAGCCATATTTACCATACTTGAATTTAGGGCAATTGCGTTTGGTAGGTCTTTTTTATCATCTATCAATTCTATCATTAAAGATTGTCGGGAAGGTATATCAAAAGCATTGATACAGCCCAATAAAACACTTAATAAAATAACGCCTACGGTGCTATAATAACCGCCTAAGATCATTAGTGCCAACAAGGCTGCTTGTACCATAGAAGCAACCTGGGTAAACAATAATATTTTGTAGCGACTATGCCTGTCTGTTAGTGCACCTCCGTAAGGAGATAATAGCAATGCAGGAATTTGACCGGCAAACATCACTAAACCCAATAAAAAAGCAGAATGGGTTACATCGTAAACTAGCCAACTTACAGCTAAGCGCTGCATCCAGGTGCCAATCAAAGAAATGGACTGACCTGCAAAATAAAATTTAAAATTGCGGGATTTTAAAGATCTAAAAACGTCTGATAAATTTGATTTTGTCATTAATAACAATCAAGCGGAGATTGCTTTTAGATACTGTATAAAGCAACGATCCTTATCCGCAATCCGATGAAATAAATCAACTTAGCGATACACCAAGCTTATTAGAAATCTTAAAAACTAACTAACTAACTAACTAACTAACTAACTATTATCATTCAGCTCTTCCAGATGCGCTACATCATTCAAATCAAATGGTGTTTCTTGATAGACAAAATAATTCAACCAATTGTTGAACAGTAAATTGGCATGTCCTGTCCAGCAAACCAACGGCCCGTTTTTAGGATCATCATCTTTATAATAATTTTTTGGAACAGGAACCGAAAGTCCTTTGTCAACATCTCTTTGATATTCGTTATGCAGCATAAGTGGAGCGTATTCGGAATGTCCGGTAAGGTAAAACTCCCGACCGCCTCTTGATGAAGCAATAGCAATTCCTGCATCTTCAGATTCCGATAAAACGGATACTGCAGTTTTGCTTTCTACATCTTCTTTTAAAATGGTAGTATGTCTGCTATGA
>DASSWV010000065.1:0-4798 GCA_035704545.1 Pelobium sp. | reverse complement strand
GCGGAAGGCTACAGCGGTTTGGTAAATGCGCCCACAGGATTCGGAAAAACTTATTCGCTGTTTTTGGCGGTGGTGATTGATGCTTTAAATCAGCCCGAAGCTAAAAATAAAAAACAAAAAGACCGTTTGCAGTTAATTTGGATTACGCCTTTACGTTCCTTGGCCAAAGATTTGGCGAGGGCGATGCGACAAACCTTGCTAGAATTGGAGCTGGATTGGACCGTTGGCGTAAGAAACGGCGATACCTCGCAGGCAGAAAAGCTCCAACAGAAAAAATCAATGCCCGAGATTCTGTTAATTACGCCAGAAAGTATGCACCTGCTTTTATCGCAAAAAGAGTCTTCTAAGATTTTCAAAAACTTAAAATGCGTGGTTGCGGACGAATGGCATGAGCTTTTAGGAAGCAAGCGTGGCGTTTTGGTAGAGCTCGCTTTATCGCGGATTAAAGGCTTACAAAAACTCGCAAACAATGAAGTGTTAAGGGTTTGGGGAATTTCTGCAACCATCGGAAATATTGACGAAGCGATGCAGGTGTTAAATCCGGATGCCAATAGGAGACGCATCATCATTAAAGCCGATTTAGAAAAGAAAATAGAAATCAAATCCATCCTTCCGGATGATATCGAAACTTTGCCTTGGGCGGGTCATCTCGGCTTAAAGTTGGCCTACAAGCTTTTGCCCATTATCGAAAAAAGTAAAACCACTTTAATTTTCATCAACACCCGTGGGCAAACCGAAATGTGGTACCAGCATTTGCTCAATTTGGAACCTGAACTGGCAGGGCAACTCGCCATTCACCATGGTTCCATAGATTTTGAATTACGTAATTGGATTGAGGATGCTTTGCACACCGGACACCTAAAAGCGGTTATTGCAACTTCCTCGCTTGATTTAGGCGTGGATTTTAAACCCGTAGATACGGTAGTGCAAGTGGGGTCGCCGAAAGGTGTTGCCCGGTTTTTACAAAGAGCCGGACGTTCGGGGCATTCGCCTTACGAAACTTCAAAAATATACTTTCTGCCCACTCATGCCTTGGAACTGGTAGAAGCCGCGGCCATTAAGGAAGCAGCAAAAAATGGTGATATTGAAAGCCGGGAACCGGTAATTATGGTTTTTGATACCTTGATTCAGTATTTGGTAACCTTAGCCATAGGCGATGGTTTCGACGATAAAATCATTTACGAGGAAATTAAAAATACTCATGCCTTCCACATGATTTTGCCCGAAGAATGGGATTGGGTGATGAGGTTTATCACTTATGGCGGAGAAAGTTTGACCGCTTATACCGAGTTTAAAAAAGTGGCTAAAGACGAGGAAGACGGCTTGTGGAAAGTGAAAAGCCGGCAACTGGCCATGCGACACCGTTTGCACATTGGAACCATTGTAAGTGATGCGATGCTGAAAGTGAAGTTTTTATCTGGCGGTTATATTGGCATGATAGAGGAATATTTTGTGAGCCGTTTAAAAGCCGGAGATAATTTCCGTTTGGCGGGAAGAGTTTTGGAGTTTGTGCAGGTAAAGGATATGACAGTGGTGGTTCGCTTGAGCAAAAAAAAGAATGCGGTTTCGCCAAGCTGGTTGGGCGGGCGTTTGCCTTTATCCTCAAATTTAGGCGCTGTATTGCGGACGAAGTACAACGAAGCTTTAGATAAAAATCATAAGGACGAGGAACTGAATGCTGTTTATCCTTTGTTTTTATTACAGGAAAAACGGTCCCACGTTCCAAAAAGTAATGAATTGTTGATTGAGCTCATCAACAATAAAGAGGGCTTCCACCTGTTCGCTTATCCTTTCGAAGGGCGCTTGGTTCACGAAGTTTTGGCTGCTTTAGTAGCTTACCGTTTAAGCAAATTGTTGCCCATCACTTTTTCCATTGCGATGAACGATTACGGTTTTGAGTTGTTGAGCGATACCGAAATCCCGATGGATGATGCCATTGCTTATGATGTTTTCTCGCCCAAAAACCTCACTCAGGACATTACTTTGAGCATCAACTCCACGGAAATGGCCCGCAGAAAATTTAGAGATATTGCTTGTATTTCGGGTTTGGTTTTTCAGGGCTATCCGGGAAAGTATGTAGCAAATAAACATTTGCAGTCATCGGCAGGTTTGTTTTTTAATGTTTTTAGCGATTTTGATAAGCATAACTTACTTTTACGTCAGGCTTATGACGAGGTCTTTTATCAGCAGTTAGAAGAGCCTCGTTTAGCCGCCGCATTAGAGCGAATTCAAAAAGGAAACATCATTATCACGCATCCAAAAAGTTTTACGCCTTTATCTTTCCCCATAAAAGTGGATAGCTTAAGAGAAAGCATGAGCTCCGAAGCTTTGGAGGAACGCATTGCAAGAATGAAAGCGGATTCGGACAGGAAATTATATGAGGATTAGGGAAGTTGTAAGTATAAAGTTTTAAGTAATAAGACTTATTGGGCTTTAATGAAAAACTTATAACCTCTTCCTATTACTTACAACTTAAAAACATGACTATCACCAGCCACGGCGAAGAGCTAATTTTAGATAAAGAACGGGCAATCTATTTTCCGAAACATCAGCTTTTAGCAATTTCCGATTTACACTTAGGAAAATCTGGCCATTTTAGGCAGGCGGGCGTTCCAGTTCCGGCAACCGTTGCACAACAGGATTTAATAAGGTTGGATGGAATTCTACAGAAATACAAACCGACTACTTTGTTGATTAACGGAGATATGTTCCATCATGGCTTAAACGCCGAGATTGATGAGTTTTCTAAATGGCGCAATAATTACCAAGAAACCAGTTTTTTGTTGGTAAAAGGAAACCACGATCGTTTGGCCAATGCTGATTATGCTTCAATGGACATTCAAATTCACGAACCTAGTTTTTGTTTAGGCCCATTCTGTTTTATTCACGATGCCCCAAAATGCACCGAAGAGGAGCTGTACCCAATCAGCGGACATATCCATCCGGGTGTAACGATAGTTGGTCGAGCGAAACAAAAGTTAAGGTTTCCCTGTTTTTACTTCGGGAAAGATTATGCGGTAATGCCGGCTTTTAGTGTGTTTACGGGTTTGTATAACATCAAGCCTAAAAAAGAGGAGCAGGTTTTCGCGGTGACTAAGGAAAGTGTGGTGGAGGTTTAAAAAAGGTTTTTAATCGTTTAAAAGCTCTTGAATTTCTGCTTTTAAAATTGGTAAATGCTTGATGACAATACCCCATACAACATCATCCGAAACTGAGTCATAGCCATGGATTATCCGATTTCTTGCATCAACTATTTTTCTGGAGTAACTTATTACAAATGTTTCGTCCTGCTTCAAAATTCTATTAAGTGCTTCCCCAATAATTTCAATGTTTCTTTCAACTGCTCTCTTGGTTCTGATGTCTTTTTGGTAAATCTTAAAATCTTTTGGTCTGTCGTTAAAGAAACTTTCCACTTCTAAAATGGCGTTTAAAATATCATAAAGACAAGTTTTTACGCTATTTTCCATATACCAATTGTTTCTGCTGGTTAACAGCATTTTTAAAATATGGATTTTTAATAGCCTTCTCTTCTAACAAATCAATTGGTTTTTTTAAAACGCTTTGGAGAGAAAATTTGAAATCAAAATAGTTGTCGGCGTAATCTTCAACAGGGATATGTACGAAATCAACAATTAGGTCGATATCACTATCCGAATTATAATTTTCGGTTAAGACAGAACCAAAGGCATGCAAGGTTTTCACTTTGTGCAATTCACAAAGTTTAATAATTTCAGGAATAAATGATTTTAACCTTTCCATTTGCGATTTATATCATCAGCTAATTTACATTTTTTTGCGGTTATATTTTACCCATATCAACCCAACCAAACAAAATAAACCAACATAGCCACACCGCTAATCAAAGTCATCCGCATGGCATTGGCAAAATTTGCGTTTTTTGTATCCTTTAAAACCTTTAAAAACCACCAAATAAAGTAAATCAATATCGGTAAAGTACAAATAACAAATACGTAAAAGTTCAACAGCTTACCGGCCGTCATCCAATAATAAAACATCAGGCTTAAGCCGATAAAAAACACGATTGCAGAAAAAATGAACGAACCCTTATAACCTAAAAGTAAACTCAAGGTTTGGTCTCCACGTTTACTGTCTTCTTCATGCTGGTAAATTTGTGTTAAGGGATACGATGCGCCAATCAGGCATGAAGAAATCAAGCAGGCCACAAAATCCTCCGAATAAAAACTTAGAAACGGTAAAGTGATAGCTGTATAACAAGTATAATAAATAAATCCTCCCTGAAAAATAAACACCACCAAAAAACTAGCAATCGGGTGTTTTTTTAACCTCACAGATGGGTGGCTGTACGCTTTTGACAGAAAATTATAAATGATCACACAAACGAAGAACTTTATATTCACCAATAAAGCCAATAAAACGGCAACCCATTCTAAGCAAACTGAAGTAATATATAAAGAACGGTTTACCTTTGGAGGAGTTTTGATGAGCGCTATGCTTCCTTCATCCTTGTCAAAATAGCTGTTATATCCATTGCTTGCAGGGTAAACCAAAAAGTGCAATATAAAAAAAACCAGTACGGCATTAGTATTGTTAACAATGGGTACGGTAGCCACTGCAAATAAAAAAACCGGCAACAGCAATAAAGAAAAGGGAAAACGCAGATGTAGTAAAACGCTCCTTAAATTTTTATTCATCCAAAAAATTAATATTTATAAAATTAAAAAAATAGATTAGATGAGGAGCATCATTTCGGCAATTGGTACCAGTAATCCTTCCAACAAGTTTTCGCAAGCGCAGATTTTCCAGTTTATGAAAGGTG
>DASSWV010000547.1:0-6111 GCA_035704545.1 Pelobium sp. | reverse complement strand
TTCCCACTTCGTCACTTTAGACATCCCAATACTGCTTCCGCCGTTATTAGGCTTAATAAATAATGGCAGTTTCAGTTGGCTTTTAATCTGTTGCTCAATAGTTTCGCTTTTGCTAAATAGCTGTAAAGAAGAAGCTACATTTAAATTATTGATGTCTCGCACCACAGCTTTTGTAAAACCCTTGTTCATGGTCAAAGCGGATGTACTTGCATCACACGTAGTGTAAGGTATTTTTAATAAATCAAAATAGCTTTGCAGTTTACCATCCTCACCCGGTGAACCGTGAATAATTATAAAAACTACATCAAAGATGATTTTTCCGGATGCTATAGTTAGGCTAAAATCGTTTTTATCAATTATAATTTTTGCCCCATTTTCCGAAAGATAATACCACTCATCTTGCGTAAGTATGATCTTATATACGTTATAGAGTTGATAATCCAACACCATTTCAATCTGTTTAGCGCTATTTAAAGACACAACCGACTCGCCAGTGTAACCTCCTGCTAACAGAGCAATATTTTTTTTCATTTCTACCTTTAAATTAATAAGCTTACAAAGCAAAGGAAAATTTTATGGATCAATAAATCCTTGCAAAAATTAAACGCTTTGTTTTACGTTCAAATATAAATCTAATGTTTAATTGTAATACTCCCTTAACTAATTTAATTCGGTCAAATTCTGTACTTTTGGCTAAGTTTGGAAAAAATAAATAACTATTAAATGAGTAATTTTTTTAAATATTTAGCTACTTCAGAATTTAGAAAACAGGCAATTATCGCTTTTACGGTAATTGTCATCCTCGTTTTTACCTTATTTATTAGTCTACGGTATTATACCCGCCACGGCGAAGGCAGACCGTTGCCCAATTTTATAGGCCTAAACATTGCAAAAGCTGTGGAGGTTTTAGAGCAAGAAGGTTTTAGGTACCAGATTGATTCTGTTTTTATTTTAGATAAACCTGCGGGTTTGGTAACCGAGCAAGATCCGGATCCTAACACCAATGTTAAGGAAAACCGGATGATTTATTTAACGATTGTAAGCTCGCAGACGCCAGACGTAACATTGCCTGACATCGAAGATAAAACTTTTATTGAGGTGAGAGCAATGTTGACAAATTACGGACTTAAGTTGGGAGACACCTCTTACCAATCAGATATTGCAAGAGACGCCGTTTTGTCTTTTTCTTACGCTGGGCAAAAGCTACGTGTTGGGCAAAAAATCCCTAAAGGTTCAAGAATTGATTTGGTTTTGGGCGATGGTTTTGGAGCAAGCGAAGTGGACTTGCCTAATTTAGTAGGTTTAACGCTTAGCGAAGCTATGTTTTCTATAAAAGGAGCTTCCTTAAGTGTTGGCGAACTGGGTTACGAGGGTGTAATTCAAGACTCCTCAAGTGCGGTAATTAAACGGCAATACCCTACTTACGTTCCAGATTCTGTAAACAAAGTAAACATAGGCACACCAATCAATTTGGTTTTATCAAACGAGTAATAAATGCAGGATATAGAGGTTGAAGAGTTTGCCAGACTAAATACAAGGGCTACTGACATCCAACTTTTGGATGTAAGAGAAAATTTAGAGTTCCATACTTTTAACGTAGGTGGCATCAATATCCCTTTAGGTCAATTGCCACAATTAATTGCTGATGAAGATTTTGAGTTGGATCCAAAAAAAACGATAATTGTGATTTGCCAAAGAGGAATAAGAAGCAAAACCGCAAAACAAATCTTAGTAAATGCGGGTTACCTAAACACCAGAAACTTAATTGGCGGTTTGTTAAAATTACAACGAATAACATCTACTTTATAAAAAACATCGTACAAAAAAATGGCTAAAAAATTGACCAAAGGAACAATCGTTGGGCTTATCTTATTCTTGATTTTAGGAATAGCAGGCGCCGTTATTATTCCTAAACTTTACAAAAAATTCTTAAAAGCAAACACCAATGTAGAACAGAAAACCTACCTCTACATTCCTAGCGATGCTACTTTGCAACAAGTAAAAGACTCAATCAGGAAAAACAAACTTTTGATTGATAGCTCAACTTTTTTCAGTTTAGCTAAAGACAGAGCATACAGTAGCAAAATTAAAGCGGGTAAATACCCTATTGTTAAGGGCATGAACAACCGTGAGTTGTTAAACATGTTGATTGCCGGCAACCAAGAACCTGTTAAAATCGCTTTTAGAAACGTACGTATGCAAACCACTTTTGTTGGAATGGTTGCCAATAAATTAGAGTTTGATTCTGTAGCCTTAATTAGGCTTTTAGATTCGTTGGCATTTGTTAAGGATTATGGTTTTAATACAGAAAATGTTTACACCATGTTTATCCCTAATTCTTACGAAATGTATTGGAACATGAGTGCCATTGATTTCTTTGAACGGATGAATAAAGAATATAAAACGTTCTGGAATGCGGATAGATTACAAAAAGCCGTTGCGCTGGACATCAGTCCGCAAGAAGTAACAGTTTTGGCTTCCATTGTGGATAGCGAAGCGTTAATGGACGAAGAAATGCCGACAATTGCAGGCTTGTACCTTAACCGACTAAATAGAGGAATAAAGCTAGAAGCAGACCCCACCGTGATTTTCGCAAACAACGATTTTACGATTAGAAGAGTGCTGAACCGCCATTTAAGAACTCCATCTCCTTACAATACCTACATAAATAAAGGTTTGCCCCCAGGACCAATCACAATGCCATCAATAAAAGCTATTGACGCAGTTTTAAGTCCGGTAGATCACGACTATATTTTTATGTGCGCCAAAGAAGATTTTTCTGGATACCATAATTTCGCTTCTACTTTGCGTGAGCATTTGGTAAACGCCAGAAAATTTCAGCAAGCCCTAAACGAAAGAAATATTAAAAAATAGCATGTTCAGTTTCGAAACAAAAATACGAATCCGATACGCCGATACCGATCAAATGGGTTATATGTACTATGGGAATTATGCCACCATGTACGAGGTTGCCCGTACAGAAATGCTACGTAGCTTGGGGATGAGTTATAAATCTATGGAGCAAGATGGTGTGATGATGCCAGTTCTGGAACTAAAAAGCAAGTACCTTAAACCAGCCCTATATGATGATGTAATTACTGTAAAGGTAAGCATAGAAGAAAAACCGGGCATACGCATTGTATTTAAGTACGAGCTTTTTAATGAAAAAGAGACGCTTATAAATTTAGGCGAAACCACTTTGGTTTTTGTGGATATTCAAAAAAACCGTCCCTGTATGGCACCCAAAAACTTTCTCCAAAAGATTGAAACTTATTTTTCATAAATTAGATTGATGCAGTGGCTGAACAAGTTTCTTTTACGATTTAAGATCTACCGCTCTTTTATAGCGTGGACAAAGCATATTATACTGCCCGGATTTAGTCCACTGCCGCTTTACACCGTTGCCGTTTTCTTTTTCCAGGAAATCCAAAAAGATTCTTTGGTTAACAAGGCATCTTCTCTGGCTTATAGTTTCATGATGGCGCTTTTTCCATCCATTATTTTCCTTTTTACCTTAATCCCATACATTCCGATTAGCAACTTTCAAAATCAGTTAATGGCAATTATAGCTTTGCTTTTACCAGAGAACGCTTATTTAGCTTTTGAAAGCACTTTAGAAGATATTGTGAAAAACCAGAATGGGAAACTATTGTCATTAGGGTTTATTTTGGCATTGCTTTTCGCAACGAATGGCATCAATACCTTGATGCAAGCTTTCAACAAATCCTCATTGATTATCGAATCTCGAAGTTTCCTTAAACAATGGTACGTTGCTTTAAACCTTACGTTACTTACCGCATTCTCCTTGATCATTGGCGTTTCGGTAATGGTTATTGGCGAGTTTGTGATTACCTTTATCCGTAACGAACTCCAGCTAAAAGACAGTGCTTTCTGGATTTACCTCATCATGATTAGCCGTTGGACAATTATCGTAGTGGTGTATTTTGTGACTACTTCTTTGCTTTACAGATACGGACCGGCAAACTCAAAAAAATGGAAGTTTTTTAGTGCGGGATCGCTACTCGCCACCATTTTAGCGGTACTTACTTCATTAGGTTTTTCTTTTTACATCAACAACTTTGGGACTTACAACAAACTTTATGGCTCCATTGGAACAGTTTTGGTGGTGATGATTTGGTTGTACTTAAATTCGCTGATTTTATTGATAGGGTTTGAGTTAAATGCCAGTTTGGATTTATCTAAACGGAGTATTAAGCTGGTTCCACCGCCTAAGATGAATTCTTTTAAATCGTAGAGAGAAGTACGCTGAAATAATTGTTTTATTGGCTTTTATGTGGATAATAATGCTTAACATACTGTTTTAATATAGTAGTATTACCGGCCGTATGACCGTGAAAAGATGGCATAAGTACTTTCACAACACTAAATATAAATAGCAGCCAAATCCTAATCCAAAAGTAAACCCTGATACTTTTTCAATATCAGGGTTTACTTTTGTAAAAATTCTCTAATTACATCTGATCTAAAATCTTTTTAAGCTCAGTAGCTTGATCAAATTTACCCAGTTTAACATATACCTCTCTAAGAGTAGTTAAGGTATTCACATCCTTAGGGTTTAGCTCTCTTGCTTTTTCTAACAAGGGTAAAGCGTTACCTAACTCGGTGTCAAATTTTTTCTTCAAAGCGTTGTATTTTGCATCAGAGGCTTTATTTTGTGGAAGTTTATTCGCTTCGTTAATATATTCGTTGCCTTTGTTAATATAGATTACGGCTAAGTTATAAATCGCATCTGTGTAAGCAGGGTCAATTTCCAAAGCTTTCTTGTAGCTTTCTACAGCTTTATCATTTTGGTTATTTGCAGAATAAGCTATACCGGCAACAAAACGAAGCGTTTTATTATCTTGATCTTTTGCAATCGCATTTTCAATCTTAGAAATCTGCTTTGAAGCTTCTCCCCTGTTTAGGTAAATATTCAGCTCATCATAAATCAGACTCATGTTTTCAGGATGTTGCTCCCTACCTTGCTCTATTACTTTAAGTGCATTGGCCGTATCGCCTTTAGCAAGATAAACACGCTCTAATTCGCCATATAAACCAGGGTTTTTAGGGTTTAATTCAATCGTTTTTGTGTAATACTTGATAGCTTCATCATACATCTGTGAGCTATTTGCCGCAATTGCAGTGTACATATTAAACAAAGAATCCTCAGGCATAACATCAGCAATAAACTTGAACGATTTATATGCTTCTTTATAATCCTTATTGTTAAAAGCCGCAACCCCTTTGTTCTGCATCATTATCGAAAGGTTTTTTTCTGCACTTTCAATTATTTTAGCAAACTCCTTGTCTGTGTCAAGAGTTTTTGCTTTTGCAATCGCTTCCTGCGATGACTCAAAAGCAGCGCTTGCATTGGCTTTATTTACAGTATCTGTTACTGAGATTGCCGAAAAAATCAAACCTCTGTAGGCCCAAAGTTCAGGATCGTCCTGGGTTTTCTTGTGAACCATTGCTTTGTCTGTTGATTCTTTTGCAAGTTTTAAAGTTTCCAACTGCTTTTTCATTGAAGTTTTGGTTTGCATGCCAACTTCGTACAACGCATAGTTGTTTTTAGCAGCATTAACTTCACTTTTTTGGGCCTTCGCTACAAAAAAGAAGGAAACAAGCAACATGCTTAAAATTGTCTTTTTCATTTCTGAACTTTTTTTTCTAGTTGTAATTTATTTATTCTTTATCTTCTTCTTCTTCATCATTTGAAGTAGTATCATCAGCAGAAGCATCATCTTCTGGTAAGTCATCTTCTTCATCAATGTCTTCTTCCACACCTTCTGCAGAAGCTACATCAGTTTCATCAACAATTACTTCAACTGTTTCTTCTTCCTCATCATGCTGTACTTTAGCCACCGATGAAATAGCATCCTCACCTTTTAAAGTAATTAATCTTACGCCTTGTGTTGCTCTACCCATCACTCTCAAATTGCTCATTGCAATTCTGATAACAATTCCTGAACGATTAATGATCATTAAATCATCGTTATTAGTAACGTCTTTAATAGAAACTAATTGTCCGGTTTTTTCAGTTACGTTGATAGTTTTAACACCTTTTCCGCCTCTATTGGTCACACGGTAATCATCCACATCCGTACGTTTACC
>DASSWV010000532.1:0-2161 GCA_035704545.1 Pelobium sp. | reverse complement strand
AACCCGCTATCGCTAGAAGATTCTTTATATTTCCAATGTGCGGCAAAACCTTTTTCTGCAATCTCATTCATTCTTTCGGTACGTATTTGCACCTCCACCCATTGTCCTTTCGGCCCCATTACTGTGGTATGTAATGATTCGTAGCCATTTACTTTGGGCGATGAAATCCAGTCTCTTAATCGGTCTGGATTTGGGCGGTACAAGTCGGTAACAATTGAATATGCTTTCCACGAGTCTGATTTTTCGTTCTCCGGAGCACTATCCAAAATAATACGGATGGCAAAAAGATCATATACTTCTTCAAAAGGAATTCCTTTTTTCTTCATCTTGGTCCAGATGGAATGTATGGATTTCGGTCTTCCAACTATGCTCGCCTGCAAATTCAAATCTTTCAAAATTATATCAATCGGACCAATAAATTCCTTTACAAAAGCTTCTCTTTCTGCTTTTTTCTCATTTAGTTTTTTTGCGATGAATTTATAGGTCTCGGGCTCTACGTATTTCATCGATAAATCCTCCAACTCAGATTTTATCGCATACAAACCTAAACGATGGGCTAACGGAGCATATAAGTAAGCCGTTTCGGAACAAATTTTAAGCTGTTTATCATGAGGCATAAAATCCATCGTACGCATATTGTGCAGCCTATCGGCCAATTTTATCAGAATAACCCTCACATCGTCTGCCAACGTAAGCAACATCTTTCTGAAATTTTCTGCCTGTATAGAGCTGTTTGCGTCAAATACGCCTGATATTTTGGTTAAACCGTCAATAATCTTGGTAACTTTTTTGCCAAACTCACGCTCAATATCTTCTAAAGTGATATCGGTATCTTCCACAACATCATGCAATAAAGCGCATACAATTGAGGTAGTGCCTAAGCCAATTTCTTCGGCGGCAATCTGTGCAACAGCAATAGGATGGTATATGTAAGGCTCTCCGGATTTTCTACGCATATCTTTATGGCTTTCCACAGCCATATCAAAAGCCATCCTAATCATTTTTTTATCTCCTTTTTGAAGGGTTGATTTACAGGCTCTTAATAATTTTCGATAACGTTTTAATATCTCAGACTTTTCGGCTTCAATATCTATTATATAATCTTTCATTCAGATGGAATCGCTTTGTTTTTATTTTGTTAAAATAACGAATTTAGGGTTACTTATTGCGTATTTTCGTAATAAATAAGCAATAAATTTGTAACTTAAAATTATGAAAAGCAAAGCGCTGTTTATTTTTTGCTTCTTGTGTTTATCGGTTGCCGGTGCTAAGGCCCAAGATTTGTATGTGAGAGCCGGTACAAACGATACAATACGTGTTTCTGCTATCAATATGGACGGAGAGACGATGCCTTGGATAGTGCTTAATGAGGTAATTATAAGAGATTATCGCCGATTTGCTTCAAAAGAAGCGTACGACAAGTATCGGAGATTGCGGTATAACGTAATTAAGGTTTTGCCTTATGCAAGGTTTGCCGGACAAAGGTACAGGCAGTTAGAACGTGATTTGGCAACAACGTCTGATAAAAGAAAACAAAAAGAGTATGTTAAAAACTGTGATAAAGAAATTAAAGAGTTGTTTAACAAAGAGGTGAAGAATTTGACCATCTCGCAAGGAGAAATATTAATAAAACTGATTGACAGGGAAACCGGGAACAGCAGTTATGAGTTGGTGCAAGATTTAAAAGGAAATGTTTCTGCCTTTGTGATGCAATCAGTAGCAAAAATTTTTGGACATAACCTTCGAAATAAATACGATGTTGACCGTGAGCGGGATATTGAATCTATCATCAGGTCTACAGGTTATTACAATTATCAGTAATTTTTAAAATGAGCAAACCTAATATTTACCAGTTTACAGTAGAGAATGCAAAAGGGGAGACGGTAAGTCTTGAAAAATATAAGGGCAAAGTATTATTAATTGTCAATACCGCATCAGAATGTGGCTTTACACCTCAATTAGCACTTTTAGAAGAACTAAGAAAAGATTTTGAAACCGAGCGTTTTGAGATTTTAGCATTTCCGAGCAATGATTTTGGACAGCAAGAACCATTAAACGATGAAGGGATCAGTAAATTCTGTAGTGTTAACTACAATACTAAGTTTACAATCTTTAAAAAAACGAGTGTTAGAGGAGCAAATGTACACCCACTTTTTAACTT
>DASSWV010000495.1:0-2240 GCA_035704545.1 Pelobium sp. | reverse complement strand
TGTAAACTTTTTTCTTTATTGGCTAATTGGTTTTTTTGTTCCTCAATTGCAGCTTTTTGCTTGGTTAACAGTTGGTTGATTGCTATGTATTTTGCTTCTTTTCCGTTTAGGCTGTCAACAGTGTTTTTCCATAAATTTTTGATCTGCGCCTCGTTGATAACCTTGTATTCCTGGTAATTATTAGATCCGTCAACAAGTGTTTTAAATTGTTCGTTTATGGTTTGCGCTTGCAAATGAAACCCAAAAAATAAGGTAAAGGCGAGTAATAAAAACGGCAAAATTTTATTCGAATTCATGAGGGATTTAATTTTGTTATCAGAATTAAACCCCTTTTTGCTAAGATTTATTGTGTTTAATAATAAAAGAAACACAATAAATCTTAAAATATGCAGGAGATGATTTGGCAAATTCCCATCTAAATCCTAATTATTCTCGCATAATTAAATAAACCACAAGTAACACAACCAAACATATGGGGATAATCCATTTCAATGCTAATCCACCACCTTCTTCGTTTTTTTCAGTTACTGCTTCTTCAGATGGCCCCGGATTTTCTTTGTGCTTATTATAATCGTGTTCAATCCCTTCTGGCGATTTTCTGATTTCTTCTTCTCGGTTTTCCATGACGATATTTTTTTGATTAATCTAAAACAATTTTATTGCCAAAAATACTTTGTTAATTGTGCCAAGGTTTTTATAATTCATTTTGTAAATTGAGCAACGATGAAAAAATTGCTTCAAATTATTGGGATAATTTTACTGTTGGTTATAGCAACGGTACTGGTTAAAACGCTTTTGTTTAAAAGCAAACAGCTAAATGTAGAGCAGTACAAACCATTGGTTTTAGATGATTCATGCGTTACACATCTGCAAAAAGCAATAAGGTTTAAAACAATTTCTTATGATGATGCTACAAAAATGGACAGTAGTGCTTTTTATGGTTTTCAAAACTTTTTAGTTAGTGCCTATCCTTTGGTGTTTAGCAAAATGGAAGTAGAAAAAGTAAACACTTTGGGGCTCATTTTGCATTGGAAAGGAAAGTCTACAACCGCAAAACCTGTGATTTTGATGGCACATCAAGATGTAGTGCCTATTGAAGAAGCCACTAAAAATAATTGGGACGTTGACCCTTTTTCGGGAGATATTAAAAACGGGTTTATTTACGGTAGAGGAGCAATAGATGATAAAGGAAGTTTAATTGCATTGCTAGAAGGAGCAGAGCAATTGCTTAAAGAAGGTTTTGTGCCTAGCACTGATATTTATTTTGTGTTTGGACATGATGAAGAAGTGATGGGTTTAAAGGGAGCTAAGTCAATAGCTCAGCTTTTTAAAGATCGCAAAATTGAACCGGCTTTTGTGTTGGATGAAGGAGGAATTGTTACCGAATTTAAAGTTCCTGGTTTAAACAAAACCGCTGCCGTGGTTGGCATAGCCGAAAAGGGTTACCAAACCTTAAAGCTAAAAATTGAAATTCCTGGCGGACACTCATCCATGCCAGAGCAAAAAACAGCTATTGATGAAATAGCAAAAGCCGTAGTTGCTTTAAAAAGGCAACCTTTTAAGGCCGATTTAGGCGAAACGGTACAGAATTTTTTGGCTTATGTTGGACCCGAAATGCCTTTCCTAAGTAAAATGGCAATGGCTAACCAATGGCTTTTTGCACCCATGATTAAAAGGACTTATGCTAAATCTGCGCCTGGCAACGCAACTATCAGAACCACCACTGCTACTACCATATTTAACGCCGGACTTAAAGAAAACTTAATTCCTGGCGAGGCAGAAGCCACTGTTAATTTTAGAACTCAGCCGGGTGTTACTCGCAAAGATGTGATTGAACATGTTAAAAAAGTTATTGAAAATGATAGCATCCAGATTATTCCGCAAGGCGAGGGAAACGAACCAAAGCAAGTTGCTAATGTGAACAGCGAAAGCTTTACTTACCTCCAAAAAACAATTAGTGCTTACCAAAAGGATATTGTAGTAGCTCCTTATTTAGTTTTGGGCGCAACCGACGGAAGGTATTTTGCCAATATTACAGATCAGGTTTTTAGATTCATCCCTTTTACCGATCCAGAAGGTTTCCACGGAGTAAATGAACGCATTAAAATTACCGAGTACAAAAAAGGAATCGGCTTTTATTACGAGTTAATGAAAGGGATTTAATTTTTCATCTACAGCCTTCAGCTATCCCCCTTCAGCTTTTTTACTTCCCGTCTTAAGCCCTTATGCCTTATGCCTTC
>DASSWV010000494.1:0-4012 GCA_035704545.1 Pelobium sp. | reverse complement strand
AAAGATCAATAGAAGAACGCTTAAAAAATCTGCTTTCTTTGATGAATCTGAATGAGAAAACTTGTCAGACAGCAACATTGTACGGTTATAAAAGAGTTTTAAAAGATGAATTGCCTCAAGATAGCTGGAAAAATGAAATCTGGAAAGATGGGATTGCAAACATTGATGAACATTTAAGCAGTATCGCCGGACGGCCTCATCTTTCATCCCAATACTCATTTCCGTTCAGCAAACATGCAAACGCCATCAATATAGTTCAGGAGTGGTTTGTAGAACAAACCCGATTAGGCATTCCTGTTGATTTTACTAACGAAGGAATACATGGTTTAACAAATGCAAAAGCTACACCATTACCTGCTCCAATAGGTATTGGAAGTACATGGAATAAAGAGTTGGTTTATAAAGCGGGTCAAACCGTAGGAAGAGAGGCTAAGGCGCTAGGCTATACAAACGTTTATGCGCCCATCCTCGATCTTGCTAGAGACCCACGATGGGGAAGGGTAGTTGAAACTTATGGTGAAGATCCGTTTTTGGTTGCTGAACTAGGAAAGCAAATGACTTTAGGTATCCAAGAAAACGGAGTGGCATCCACGCTTAAGCATTTTGCAGCATATAGTGTCCCGAAAGGTGGAAGGGACGGACATGCCAGAACAGATCCTCATATTGCGCCCAGAGAACTACACGAATTACACCTTTACCCATTTAAACGAGTAATTAGGGAAGCGCAACCAATGGGCGTTATGAGCAGTTATAATGATTGGAACGGCTTGCCCGTTACAGGAAGCTATTACTTTTTAACAGAACTGCTGAGACGCCAATATGGATTTACAGGTTATGTAGTATCCGATAGTCAGGCGGTTGAATTTTTAGAAAGCAAACACCATGTAGCCAAGGATTACAAGGAAGCAGTGAAAATGACTATCGAAGCTGGCTTAAATGTAAGAACTAATTTCTCGCCACCACAAACCTTTATTTTGCCTTTAAGAGAGTTGGTTAAAGAAGGGAGGGTTTCCATGAAAACTTTGGATGATAGGGTGGCGGATGTTCTAAGGGTAAAGTTTAAACTCGGTCTTTTTGACCAGCCGTATGTTGCAGATGTTAAAAATGCCGATAAAATTGTACATACCGCTACGGATGAAGAGTTTGCAACGCAGTTAAATAGAGAATCTTTGGTATTGCTAAAAAACGAAAACCAGTTACTCCCTTTAAATAAAACCAAGCTTAAAAATATTTTAGTAACCGGGCCTTTGGCAGCGGAAACAGATTACCAAGAAAGTAGATATGGGCCCGCAGATAACCAGACGCTTTCTATTTTAGATGGGATAAAAGCTTATTTAGGCAATACTGTACAGGTTAATTATGCCAAAGGTTGCGACGTTGCTGATGCAACCTGGCCCGAGTCAGAAATTATCCCTACAGATTTAACAGCCCAAGAACAAGCAGATATTGATGATGCGGTAAATAAAGCAAAAAGTGCGGATGTGGTGATTGTAGCTTTGGGAGAGGATGAAGAGCGTACAGGAGAAAGTAAATCGAGAACCGGTCTGGGGCTTCCGGGAAGACAGTTTCAGCTCATCCAAGCTTTACATAAGACCGGTAAGCCAATTATTTTGGTGTTAATTAATGGGCAACCACTAACCATCAATTGGGAGAACCGCTACATACCTGCAATTTTAGAAGCTTGGTTCCCTGGTCCGCAAGCAGGTAAGGTAATTGCAGAAACGCTTTTTGGAGATTACAATCCCGGAGGAAAGCTTTCTGTAACGTTTCCTAAAACAATGGGCCAAATAGAACTTAACTTTCCGTACAAAAAAGGTTCACATGCCGGCCAGCCTGGGGATGGACCCAACGGTTTCGGCAGAACAGCCGTGGTAGATGCCTTGTATCCTTTTGGTTATGGTTTAAGCTATACCACTTTCAAATACGACAATCTAAAAATCAATCCTATAAAACAGGCTAGTCAAGGCGTTTGGGATGTATCGGTTGAAGTCACCAATACCGGGAAATACAAAGGAGATGAAGTTGTACAGCTTTACATTAGTGATTTGGTAAGCAGTGTCACCACTTACGAATCTGTTTTAAGAGGTTTCGAACGAATTAAGTTAGTCCCAGGAGAAACCAAAACAGTCAATTTCCAGATCACACCAGAAGATTTAAAAATATTGGACATCAATATGAATTGGACGGTTGAACCTGGAGATTTTGAGATCAGAGTAGGTTCATCATCAGAAGATATAAGGTTAAGTAAAACGCTTACTATTATTGATTAACAGAAAAATTATCTCACATGAAAATAAAAGGAATTTTAATCGCTGTAATATGGACCTTATTATGTCCTTTTACCTTTGCTCAAAAAGCGCCTAAGCGCCCTAATGTATTATTCATTATGGTGGATGATCTTCGTCCAGAGCTAAACTGCTATGGTAAAACACAAATTAAGAGCCCAAATATAGACAGACTTGCAAGTCGTGGTGTTGTCTTCAAAAATTCTTTTTGCAATGTGCCAGTTTGCGGTGCTTCCCGGGCGAGTTTTTTAACAGGCGTACGTCCTGCAAAGAACAGATTCCTTGTAGCAAAGTCAATGGCTGATGAAGATTTGCCCGGACATTTATCACTGCCCAGATATTTGAAGCAGAATGGTTATTCAACATTTTCTTTGGGCAAAGTATATCATAACCCTGCCGACGATATTAAAGCATGGTCGTTAAAACCATCAACAGTGGAAACTGCTTCGGGAGGTAACTACATGAATCAGGATAATATCATTTTAGCAAAAAAAGCTGAAGAAGGGAAGCGTGGACCTGCCTTCGAAATCGGCGAAGAAACAAACGAGTTCCTTTACAGGGACGGCCTGCTTGCAAAAAAGGCGATGGGAGTGCTGGATTCTTTGAAGGATACTGAAAATCCATTCTTTTTAGCAGTAGGTTTTTTTAAACCTCATCTTCCTTTCGTGGCGCCAAAGAAATATTTTGATCTGTATAAGAGAGATGAAATTAAACTTGCTCCCAACCAATTTGTTCCTGAAGATGCTCCAAGTGTAGCTATTATAAATTCAGGCGAATTGCGACAATATACTGGTGTTCCGAAGGATAAGATTTTGCCTGATGATTATGCCATTAGCTTACGTCATGCTTATTTTGCATCCATTAGTTATGTAGATGCGATGATTGGTGCGGTGCTTAAAAAATTAGAAGAAACAGGTTTAGCAGAAAATACTATTGTAGTTTTAGTTGGCGATCATGGTTGGAATCTGGGCGAACATACTATTTGGGGCAAGCATAATACCTTCGAGACAGCCTTAAGAGCGCCCCTGATTATTACTACACCAAATTTATCTAAAAACAAAAAAAGTTCTTCCTTAGCAGAATTTGTAGATATTTATCCAACCTTAACAGAATTGTGCGGGCTAAAAGTACCCGAACATTGCCAGGGTAAGAGCCTAGTTCCCGTTCTGGAAAAACCAAAAGTTAAAGTGAAAAACGAAATTTTTGCTTTCTGGAAGGGAGCAGAATGTATACATACCGAAAAATTTGCCTATACAGAATGGCAAAATCCCAAAACAAATACTGTTACAAACCGAATGTTATATGATTTAACTAAGGATCCTAACGAAAATACAAATGTTGCAGACCGTCCGGAATATCAAAATATAGTAGCCGAATTATCGCAAAAAATTAGTGAAAGCGTAAAGAATAGATAGCTAGTTTATATAGTTAAATAATAGTATAAAGGTAAATCATTTAAAAATAAATAAGTATGAAATCTTACAAAATTGCAGCAGTTAACGGGGACGGAATTGGTCATGAAATAGTTCCTATGGCGGTTGAAGTGATGCAGGTTGCCGCACAAAAATTCGGCTTCCAAATTCACACCACAGCATATCCTTATGGTGCAGGATACTATTTAAAACATGGCGACTTTCTTGCGCCAAACGCACTAGAAGAATTAAAAGGTTACGATGCGATACTTTTTGGTGCGGTTGGCTTACCAGAAGTTGATGACCGACTTCCGT
>DASSWV010000300.1:0-8235 GCA_035704545.1 Pelobium sp. | reverse complement strand
ATCCGGTGATTGCCCTTCCTCAAAATAAATATTGTTCCCTTTGTTGATTAAGGGGCTGGTGCTTTACAAGCGGTAATCTCCGCCAATAAAAGGAGCGGTACCAAACAAAGGCGCATCCACAAACAAAGGATCGGTTTCACTGATGTTTCCGTTACTGGTATCGGTTGAACCCTGTACCATGCTGTAGCTAATTACCGGGGTTGAATAATCATTAAAAATACCACTTGAGTTACCATAGATGATGCTATTTCTTATTACAGGAGAAGAATCAAAATTATAAATTCCACCACCATCAGCACTATTCCCGCTAAGGGTTACATTGGTAATTACAGGGGAAGAAGAAACATTATAAATCCCACCACCATTGTTAGCACTATTCCCATTCAGAGTTACATTAGTAATAAAAGGAGAAGAAAAATCATTAAAAATTCCACCACCATCATTATTAGCACTATTCCCGCTAAACGTTACATTGGTAATTATAAGGGCAGAAGAATTGAAATTACAAATTCCACCTCCTTTATTATTAGCACTATTCCCGTTGAGGCTTACGTTGCTTATTTTGGGAGAAGAATTGAAATTATAAATTCCACCACCACTGTTTCTATACACAGTATTGGAATTAACAGTAACTGTCCCCGGGAAAACATTCGCATTCCCACCTTTAATGGTAAAACCGTTCAGTTCGGCGGTGCCAACAGCTCCGGCACTAATTATTACGTGGTAAGCATTGTCGCTATTATCAACTGCTATACCTAAATCTCCGCTTAAAATGCTTTCATTTGCCGTTAAGGTCAGATCTCTTTGGCTTAAAGCAGTTTCTGTGCCAGCAAAACCCCCATATATTTTCACATCTGCTTTCAATACAAAGGCATTATCACGGTTGTTAGGAGTTATCACCGTGAGTGCATTTGCTTTTCTGTTAGGTAAATAAGTGCCACCGGCTACCCAAACCTGATCATTAGCGACTGATGCGTTTATCATAGCCTGTATGTCATCAGAGGCATTTGCCCATGATGAACCATCGCCATTACCGGCTGCTGTGGCTTTTACATAACGAATGGTCTGTGCATGGCTAACTGCAATAAATGCAAGCTGCACAATGGTTAAAATAATAAGGAAAGGGAAGCGTAGGAGTTTTTCATTTTACGAAGTTTGAGGATTGCTATTAAAATAGGAGACAAGTAGTTGTGTAGTATCTCGATACCTGCTGTGTTTGCTAAAGTGTGTAGGTTTCATCATAAGCTGTTGATGGCCATTACTGTGAAAAAAGCCTGACTCAAAAAGTCTTTTAGGAATGTGAAGCATGATGCTTCATCATATGATTAAAATAACGAACATCCAAATCTAAGTTAATATTCTCATAATTGCAATCTTTTAAATTAATAAGCAAACAATTTATAAGCTGTTTAAAAATTAAATGTCAAGAAGTTTATAAAAAGCATTGCGAAAAGGGTCTTAAAAATCATTGGGTTGAAATTGCAAGATAAAACAATGAAGAAAGAGAGATTAAGCAATGGCAAATCATAGATAAATATTTAGGCTTACCAAACAGTAAAAGCAAACAGTTTTCCCTTCGAGAGATATTTGATGCGTTATTTTATCTGTTGAAAGCAGGATGTCAATGGCAGATACTGCCAGGGAAATTATCCCAAATGGAAGTTGATTTATTACCGTTTCTCTAAAATAGCTGGATTTGGAAGTACTAGCTAAATTGATCACGATGTTAAGAGAGGCCGACCGGAAGAAATATATTGTTTAACCCAAATTAGGCAATAGGAATTTTAATAGGTGCGTGTAAATAGGCTAAAACAATGGATTGAATGAATTGACCCTCTAATTGAAGCTAAACACACCTATAAAAATTGCTTTTATATTTATTTTTGATGAATATCCTAAATAAATTAAAATGTATAAAATTCCTTTTTTAAGAGCAATTTTAGCTATTGCTTTTCTAAGTAATGTTGCGGTAGCTCAAAACAAAATATTCACTTACAAAGAGTGGGAAGATGAGCAAATTGTAAATATCAATTTAGAAAAACCCCATGCAACATTTACGGCTTACCAAACAATGGCTGATGCGATTAAGGATGACATGAATGCTTCTTCAAGCTATAAATCTTTAAACGGGGATTGGAAATTTAACCATGTTGACCAACCAGAGCAACGCCCCTTGAATTTTTATCATACTAATTTTGATGATAGTAAATGGAAAGATATAAAAGTACCGGGAAATTGGGAATTAAACGGTTTTGGAATTCCCATTTACACCAATATTGTTTATCCCTTCCCTAAAAACCCGCCGTTTATAGATCATGCTTTTAATCCGGTAGGTACTTACAGAAAAGACTTTACAGTACCAGAAAATTGGGATGGCAAAGAAACTTTCATCCATTTTGGGTCGGTAACTGGCGCCATGTATTTATACATCAACGGGCAAGAAGTTGGCTTAAGCAAAGCGAGTAAAACTCCGGTAGAGTTCAACATTACTAAATATCTTAAAAAGGGAAAAAACACATTAGCTGCCCAGGTTTTTAGGTGGCATGATGGAAGTTATTTAGAAGACCAGGATTTTTGGCGTTTAACCGGAATAGAAAGAGATGTTTACCTATTTGCGAAAAATGATTTTAGCATAGCTGACTTCTCCATAAAAGCTGATTTAGAAAACACCTATAAAGATGGTTTGCTGGATGTAAACGTAGAATATTCATCTTTTAGAACAGGTTTGAATGATAATTACAAGACCTCCATTCAGTTACTGGATGTTAATAACAAAGTGGTTTTAGAGCAATCAAAAATTATTGATGTTGCTACAAAATCATCAGGTTTTAATGCAAAAATTAAATCTCCATCTAAATGGACAGCCGAAACTCCTTACTTATACACTTTAGTAATCTCCTTAAAAGATAAGTCCGGGAAATTAATTGAAGCTACAAGCAGTAAAGTTGGTTTCAGAAAAGTTGAAATAAAAGATGCACAGCTTTTAGTAAATGGGAAAAGAGTTTTAGTTCATGGCGTTAACCGTCATGAGCATGATGAAGTGATTGGCCATGTCCCTAATAAAGAGGTAATTATTAAAGATATGCAATTGATGAAGCAAAACAACATCAATGCAATTAGGCTAGCCCATTATCCAAATGATCCAATTATCTACAAATTGGCCGATGAATATGGGTTTTATATTGTTGATGAAGCCAATGTAGAAATACATGGCATGGGCGTTTTACCAGGCAAATTTGATAAAAGTATCCATCCTGCTTACTTAAAATCTTGGGCGCCTTCTATACAGGATAGAATTGAAAGGATGTTTGAACGCGACAAAAATCATCCTTCGGTAATAATTTGGAGTATGGGTAACGAGTGCGGAAATGGGCAGGTGTTTTTTGATGCCTACAAATGGTTAAAAACTAAAGACAAAACCCGACCTGTTTTATTTGAACAGGCTATGGAAGAGTCTAACACAGATATTGTGAGCCCAATGTACCCAAGTATCTCTTACATGGAGTCTTATGCGGCTGATCAAACTAAAACTCGCCCATATATTATGTGCGAATATGCCCATGCGATGGGAAATAGCAGTGGGAATTTTCAGCGTTATTGGGATATTATTATGAGCAGCAAACATATGCAAGGTGGTTTTATTTGGGACTGGGTTGACCAGGGAATTAAGACAACTGATGCCAATGGCAAAACTTTTTGGGCTTACGGAGGCGATTTAGGCGGTTTAAATCTGCAAAATGATGAAAACTTTTGCGCTAACGGATTGGTAGCTGCTAACCGTACCCCGCACCCAGGTTTGTACGAAGTAAAAAAAGTTTATCAGGATATTTTATTCAAAAATAAAGATTGGAAAAAAGGTAGCATCACCGTTCAAAATCTGTTCAGCTTTAAAGATTTGTCTGGCTTTAATTTTAAATGGGATATCATTAAAAACGGAGCCATATTTAAATCAGGAACTTTCAATGCCGATGTAGAAGCGCAACAAGAAAAGCAAGTTAATATCAAGTTACCCTTTATTGATTTTAATGATGGCAACGAGTATCTGTTAAACGTTTATGCTCATACCAAAACTGCTACAGCTTTAGTTCCTGCAAATTTCGAATTAGCCCGTGAGCAATTTGGTTACGATGCCGTAAATTATTTTACAAAGAATAATGAAGCTTCGGGCGAACTGAAAATTGAAAAATCTGGAATGTTTGTGAATTTCACATCGGGGAAAATTACAGGTTCTTTTAACTCAAAAACAGGGATGTTAACCAAGTATGCTATCGATGGAAAATCAGTGATAAACGCTTACCCCGAACCCTATTTTTGGAGAGCACCTACCGATAATGATTTTGGCAATAAAATGCAAAACATCAGTAACATCTGGCGAACTGCTCATTTAAATAAAACAGTAAAACAGGTAGATGTTGGAGAAAAAAATAATGAAGGTTTACCAATTAAAGTTGTTTATCAATTAACAGATATTGATGCAACTTACACCACTAACTATACTATTTTAAATGATGGAGCAATTAAAATAGAATCAAGCATTGATATGAGTGGCAAGAATTTGCCGGAACTTCCACGATTTGGAATGCGTATGAGATTGCCCCTAACATACAATGATTTAACCTATTATGGCCGTGGACCGTGGGAAAACTACAGCGATAGAAATACCGCTTCTTTCTTAGGTTTATATCAGGATAAGGTAGAAAACCAGTTTACGGCAAATTACATTCGCCCGCAAGAGAATGCCAACAGAACCGATGTCCGTTGGATAACTTTGAAAGACAATAATGGTGTTGGAGTGCAAATAAAAGGAATGCAACCATTAAGTTTCAGTGCCACAAATTATTTAACAGAAAATCTTGATCCGGGTTTAACCAAGAAAAATCAGCATCCTATTGATGTTCCTTTAGCAAAAGCCATTGTATTGAACGTTGATTTAAAACAACGTGGTGTGGGTGGCGATAACAGTTGGGGAGCTTTGCCACATAAGCAGTACCGCTTATTAGATAGCAAATATTCTTATGGTTACATACTCAAGGCAATTAATAATTAGTAAAGAGAGAGCCATTCTGAAATTTATGAATGGCTCTTTTTAAAATAATTATTCCAGTCTCCAACTAGATTTCCAATGTATGGTAGGTTTCCCATTTTCAAAAGTTAGAGGCAGCCATATATATCTACTGTCTTTTAAATCATCTGGATTCCACCTATCTCCCATATAAATAAATTTGTTTTTCATACCACGAACTGCTAAAATATAAGTGCTTTGAGATTTGAAAGTAGTAGCCTTTTCTTCTTCTGAACCTCTAACCGGATTACCTAAAGATACCCATTTGCCAAAAATTGTATCAGATACATATGAACGAGCTGGATTTGGTTTCCATCCTGTAGTTCCTGATGCTATTAAATAATATTTATTTTGATGCTTAATAATGGCAGGAGCTTCGTTAGCTAAACCAGGTAGAACGCGGTGATATTCTTTGTCAAAATCCAGATAATCATCTGTTAATTTTGATATATGTAAGGTTTGGTTCTCTTCTGAAGATGCGATATGGTAAGCCACATGGTCATCATCCACAAATAAAGTCATATCCCGAGACATTTGACCTGTATTGAAATCTCGCTGTACAATTTCGCCAGCTATAACCCTCTCTTTTAGCTCGGTAGGAGGCTTATTAGTTACAGAAGTGGTATCTATTTTTCTTTTATCTTCGGGAAAATTGGCAGGCCATATCCCTTTATGGGGTCTTAAACTTTTAAGATAGGTAAAAGGTCCCTGTGGACTATCAGCAACTGCGACACCAGTTAAAGCTGCTTTGTAACCTTGATTTTTTAACTCGTGATGAAACCACATCACATACTTATCAGTTTTTAAATTATAGATAACTTTAGGTCTTTCTATCAAACATCCAGTTTGTAACAAACTGGTAGAATCTGCCACGGTTTTTAATACAATTCCTTCATTATTCCAGTTGTAAAGGTCTTTAGAAGAATAACAACTCACACCTACAGTTCTTTTCTCTCCTCGGTTCTCTCCATACCAATAATAAGTTCCTTGATGATATAAAATTCCACCACCATGGGCATTTATTGCTTTTCCATCAGTATCCTTCCAAACTTCTCCGGGTTTAAAGCTTTGCGAAAAACTTTTGGCATAAGAAAGAATTAGCAGTATACTTATAAGGTATTTTTTCATTTCTTAAGTTTAATGTTTCAAATCAGGCTGAACTTTTTTAGGTTTCTTGTTATTCATTAATGCTTTATGAATATCAAAAGTGATTTTGGTCCATTCTGGTTCTTCTACCCATAAAGGATCTATCATTTTACTCTCCCAATTTGATAAAGCTTTTTGCATTTCTTGGTATTTCTTAACGTCTACTTTAGATATATCTGTTTTTTCTCCAATATCTGTTTTTAAATTGTATAGCACCGATTGCTCGTTTTTTAATCTTATCAATTTATAATCGCCAATACGGGCTGCTGCTGCTTCATCTTTACGCCAAAAAAGCATTTCATGATTTAAAACCACCTTGCCATCATTAGTGAAAGGTATTAAGCTCACACCGTCTACCGGTTTATCTTCCGGATTTTTTGTAGCCGTAACAGCTAAGGCAGTTGCATAAATATCTAATGATGATACCAGTTTATCAGATTTAACACCCTCGGGCAAATGCCCTTTCCAACTCATAGCAAAAGGCACCCTGTGACCGCCTTCAAACACATTTCCTTTCCACCCTTTTAAAGGCCAAACAGTTGATTGATTATTATTTGCGCCACCATTATCACTCAAAAAAAATACAAGGGTGTTTTCTAATAATTTTTCATCTGCTAACTTTTTCATTACTTTCCCAACATTTTCATCTAAAGACCATGTCATAGCGGCCAACATTTGCCTCGGATGACCTTTAAATTTATCTAAATCCTCTTGTTTAGCTTGCAACGGAGTGTGAACAGCATTAAAAGATAGGTAAATAAAAAAGGGTTCTTTCTTGTATTGGTCAATATAATTAACAGCGGCATCTCCTAAAACATCTGTTAAATAACCTTCAAATTTAACATGCTTTTGATTATGTCTTAAAGAACTAAGGCTTCCAGGTTTATCATCTTGATTATTATTAAAATAATGCCTTGAACCACTTAAAAAACCATAAAACTCATCAAATCCACGATTGTTAGGGCGATATTTTTCTTTATCACCTAAATGCCATTTACCTATTCCTATTGTTTTATAACCTTGGTTTTTTAGTGTAGCGGCCATAGTAATTTCAGAAACATCTACACCCAAACTATCTCCGGTGCCGTTGCACTCAAAACCAAAGCGTTGTTGGTATCTACCTGTAATTAATCCTGCTCTTGACGGAGAACACACTGTAGAGCTGGTGTGGGCATCCGTAAAAATTACTCCGCTGTTAGCTAGCTTATCAATTTCTGGAGTTTTTAAATCTTTTGAACCCATAAAACCAAAATCAGCATAACCAGCATCATCAATTAGGATTACTATGATGTTAGGCTTGTCTTTAATGCTCGACTTTGATTTTAAAGATGAGTGACAAGAGAAAATTGAGTTTAGTGTTACCACACTAAATATCATTAATATATGTATTCTTTTCAATTTACAGAGGTGTTTGGTTAATGGGAACTCATTTTTTCTTATAAACTCTAATCCAATCAACCTTGGCAGCTGTCAACTCTCCTATTGGTCTACTAAGGAAATTTCCATCGCCAAAACTTGCACCAACAGACAACCATAACCACTCTTTTACCAAAGGAATAGCAACCCCTTCGTATTCAAACCTTTTCTTACCATCGTAATAAAAGCTAAGCGTTGTTGGGGTCCATTCTAAAGCAATTATATGGTAACCCTGATGAATATTTGCACCAAACTGGCCTACATTATCCCAGTGTTTGGTCCAGGCTTTTTTAATGGCTGGATTATATCCGTCCCAGTGTAAAGTACTTTGGGTATGGGCACCATTGTTAAAAGCAGATTCAAAAATATCTACTTCACAGCCATCATTTCCTGTTCCATCTACATTTCCTTGGTTAATTCCTTGCATCCAAAAGGCAGTATGTACAGCTTTTTGAATGTCAGCATTATCTATACGAGCTTCTAAGTAACCATATAATGGCTCAAATTTATTTCGAGAGTCTACAGAACCACAATACATAGTGTTATTATTAAATTTTGAAGCCTTTAATATTAAATCAGTTCCGTTTAACAAAACATGATCCGCTCTCCAA
>DASSWV010000265.1:0-2482 GCA_035704545.1 Pelobium sp. | reverse complement strand
AGCAGAGCAAGGCGGTTCTAATTTTAGCAGTTTGGATTATGCCGGAACCATAGATTTTACCTATCCAAAAGCGATAGAATGGTATAAAGGTTTATTACGAGAACTGTTGGAAATGGGTGTGACAGCCATAAAAACAGATTTTGGCGAAGAAATTCACATGGATGCAAAATACCACAGTATGTCGCCCGAATTACTGAATAACTTGTACGCATTACTTTACCAAAAAGCCGCTTACGAAGTAACCAAAGAAGTCACTGGAGACGGCATTGTTTGGGCCAGAGCCGGCTGGGCAGGTTGCCAACGCTACCCAATCCATTGGGGAGGAGATGCTGCTGCTTCTTGGGAAGGCATGGCTGGTTCTTTAAAAGGAGGATTACACATTGGTTTATCTGGATTTGGTTTTTGGAGCCATGATGTGCCTGGTTTCCACGGTGTACCCAATTTTATGAATTCGGTTATCCCTGATGATTTGTATGTGAGATGGACACAGTTTGGTGTTTTTACCTCTCATATCCGTTATCATGGTACTTCTAAAAGAGAGCCGTACGAGTACCCGAAAATTGCGGCAACTGTTAGAAAATGGTGGAAACTGCGTTATGCGCTTTTGCCCTATATTTTAGCGCAAAGTGAAAAAACGACAAACTCTGGCTTTCCTGTTTTAAGAGCCTTGTTATTTCAACATCCCGAAGATAAAATGTGCTGGCATATTGATGATCAATATTATTTCGGTGATGATTTTTTAGTCGCTCCGGTAATGAACTCCGAAAACAAAAGAGATGTTTATTTGCCAGAAGGTAAATGGATTAATTTTTTCACTGGCAAAAGAACTGATGGGAACCGCTGGATCAAAAATTTTGAAGTCGTTTTAGAAGAAATGCCAGTTTGGGTAAAATTGGGAGCGGTTATTCCTGTGTATCCAGAAGCGGTGGATTGTACAGATCAAATGTATCTAGAAAATGCAATCTCGATTAAAATGGATAACGAATTTAAAGGAATTTGGAAGGCGTTGGATTATTTATAAAAAACATAAAATTAAAATAGGAGATAGGTTTTGCGTTAACGATAGAAGCGACATCCTTTTTTTGTTAGCCTGAGCGGAGTCGAAGGCTAAGCAAAAAAAGATATAGCTGATAGCGTGTTGAAACGCCTGCGAACAATGTCATTATTTAAGGGATGTCGTCATGTTGAACGATAGTGAAACATCTCACAGATAGGTGTTACATTTTAATATGCAGACTTTGTTTGTGAGATTTCTCGTATCTCGAAATGACGGGAAGCAGAGAAAAACCTCTTACCTTAATAAAATTGTGCCTCCGGGAGGTAGGAATCGCCTTAGGGAATTTATAAAACAAAAAATAGTTAAAACATACAATTACCAATTAAAAGAGAAGGAAAATGAAAACAGTATTAAGTGACGATCAAAAAAAACAATTTGCGGAAGAAGGGTTCTGCATTGTTAAAGATGTAATTTCTCCAGAAATGATTACCCGCTTACAGAGCGAATGTCAGCGTTTTATCAAAGAGAAAGACGATGAAATGGACAGGAAAGGTGTAGAAGTGGATGAGATTAACCATAAAGGGAAAAGATATTTTATCGCTTTAAGGTATAAGGACAGCGAGACCATGCAGGATCTTATTTTTGGGGAAGAGATGGAACAAATTACGCGTAGCATTTTAGGGAAAGATGTTTACTTGTTTTTAGAACAATACGTAGTAAAAGCGGCCGATAAAGGGATGACTTTCTCTTGGCATCAGGATTCTGGCTACTTGGATTTTGCTCACAAACCTTATTTGTCTATTTGGATTCCTTTAGATGATGTGACTGAAGAAAACGGAACAGTTTATCTTTTGCCTTATAAAGATGCCGGAACAGAAAACAGAATTGACCACGTTTTACAAGAAGGTACAAACGATAAAATTGGGTATTTCGGTGATAATCCTGGTGTTCCTGCTATTTTAGATGCTGGCGATGTGGCTTTGTTCTCGAGCACTTGTTTCCACAGAAGCGGATCCAATAAAACCAATAAATCAAGAAGAGTTTTGTTGTTACAATATTCGGCAGAACCTATTATGAAAGGCGACAAACCGCTTTATTGGGCAGAGCCATTTATTGAAAACGGAGAAAGAGTAGCTAAATACTAATAGAAAGTTGTAAGTAAAAAGTAAAAAGTAAAAAGTAAAAAGACTTATATTATTGATGATAAGTGATTTAAAGGTTTCTTAAAATCAACATGATACTAGTTTAATAGAAATTAAAGCATTGTTTTTATTCTTTTTAACGGTGCTTTAATAAAAATCGCCAAATTATAGGTTAAGGTACGTCGTCACCTTGAGGAACGAAAGGTCTCACAAATAGGTTTGCTTATAGTATGTAAAACCTGCATGTGAGATGTTTCACTATCGTTCAACATGACGAAAACCTTAATAAGAAAGTCTTGAGCGCTTGACTTAAACGGGGATAAAAAGAATAAAAAGTATAAAC
>DASSWV010000259.1:0-6545 GCA_035704545.1 Pelobium sp. | reverse complement strand
CATCCAGATTTAGGCCTAAAATTTTATTCAGATTTATTCAGAGAGCTTAAATCGCTTTATCCTGAAATAAAATTACACGCATTAGGTCCACCAGAGATTGCCCACGTGGCAAAACTGGAAAACATGAGCCATTACGATGTTTTAAAAGCACTACAAGAAGCAGGGATGGATTCTCTTCCCGGAGCGGGAGCAGAAATTTTGAACGATAGGGTTCGGAGATTGATTTCTAAAGGTAAATGTGGCGGGCAAGAGTGGTTAGATGTAATGCGAGCTGCACATCAGTTGAATATACCCACTTCAGCAACAATGATGTTTGGGCATATAGAAACCATTGAAGAGCGGTTCGAGCATTTAATTTGGATCCGGGAAGTACAGAGCGAAAAACCCTTAGACAACTATGGCTTTATTGCCTTTATCCCTTGGCCTTTCCAAGATGATGGAACCTTGCTAAAAAAAGTACGTGGAATTACCAATAATGTAAATGGAGATGAATACATTAGGATGATTGCACTAAGCCGAATCATGTTGCCAAACGTTAAAAATATCCAAGCTTCGTGGTTAACCGTTGGAAAGCAGGTTGCACAAATTTGTTTACACGCTGGCGCAAACGATTTTGGTTCTATCATGATTGAAGAAAACGTGGTAAGCGCTGCTGGTGCTCCACACCGTTTTACCTCAAATGGTATTCAGGAATCTATCAAAGAAGCTGGTTTTGAACCTCAATTACGTACTCAACGATACGAGTGGAGAAATGATGTGCAGGAGCTGGCGCAACAAGAAATTGATTATTAGGTTATTAGATTTAATGAGTGAATTTTGAATGAGAGAAGGAAAGAATGACTGAATTTTGAATGCTTAATTTTTAACACGTGTTGTCTTAGTTCTTGCTTCTTTTTTCTTTTTAATTTTCACTTACGACTTATTAACATGCTTGACCAATACATAGAAGCTTTAATTTTTGCCTCAGACGTGAGTTTACGTATGGAAGAAATTACCATTTGTTTGCAAAATGCGCTTGAAAGAGATTTTGAAGAAACAGAAATTAAAGATGCAATTGAACGGATTAAAATACGATATAATGAGCAATTTTCCGCATTAGAATTGGTCGAATTAGCTGGAGGTTACCAATTCTTGACCAGAAAATCCCTACAACCTATCGTAAATCAACTCCACATACAAAAATCTAAAAAGAAGTTAAGCCAGTCTGCTTTAGAAACACTTTCAATTATTGCCTATAGGCAACCCATCACAAAGCTAGAAATTGAGCAGATTAGAGGAGTTAACTGCGATTACACGGTACAAAAATTATTGGATAAAGATTTAATTAACATCTCTGGAAAAGCAGATGGCCCCGGACGACCGTTATTATACAACCTTAGTCAATATTTTTTAGATTATTTTGGCATCAACACCATTGCAGATTTACCTCATTTAAAGGACATTGAAGAAACACAGCAAATAGAGATTGGTAATAAATCAGAATAATTTTAAATGAATTTTTTGAAATTCAAATTTCCTTATATTTTTGCCTTACGATACACACCCAAAAAAATATTTTTATTAGATTTTAAAAAATCTTAAATTAGAGAAGTAAAAGGAAATCAAGATGGCAAAACAAACCAAACCCACCAAAGGCAAAACGGACAATTCAAAAGAAATTGATGACGATGCTACATCTGCTGTTGACCCAAAATCAAAAAGTAAATTTTCTGACGATGATGACGACGACGATTTTGATGTACCGATGGACGATCTCGATGGTTTCGATGATCTAAGTTACGATGACGATGATGATTTTTAAATCCTTATAATATAGCTATTTTACAAAGCATCCAATAAAAAGGGATGCTTTTTTTATACCCAAAACAAGTATATATGAATATTTTAGAGGTTGACTCTCCAAAACGAAAAAAAGAATTTTTAGATGTTGCCCGCATAATTTATAAAGATGACAATGTTTGGGTTTGCCCTTTAGACAAAGATATTGATGCAATATTTGAGCCTACTAAAAACAGCTTTCACAGCCACGGAAAGGCTAAAAGGTGGGTTTTGGTTGATGAAAACAATAAATTGATTGGTAGAATTGCCGCATTTATAAACGATAAAAAAGCCTATACATTTGAAGTGCCCACCGGTGGCATTGGCTTTGTTGAATGTATTGATAATGCCAAGGCATTTAAATTGCTATTTGATACCGCAAAAGATTGGCTCAAAAAAAACGGCATGAAAGCGATGCAAGGCCCTATAAATTTTGGCGAGAATGATACTTTTTGGGGTTTGTTAATTGAAGGATATACACATCCATCATACGGGATGAATTACAACAAGCCTTACTATCATCAACATTTTAAAGATTATGGATTCGAGACAGATTATGAACAATTAACTAATCATTTAGACCTACATAAAGAGTTTCCAGAACGATTTACCAAAATTGCGAATTGGGTTTCCAATAAACCGGGCTATACTTTTAAACCTTTAGATCCAAAAAACTTCGACAAGTTTGCCCAAGATTTTATGGAGATTTATAACGACGGTTGGAAAAGCTTCGCTAATTTTTCCCCAATAAAACTTGATACCGTTAAAGAAAGCTTTGAGCAGATGAAGTTGATTATGGATCCAAAGCTAATTTGGTTTGCTTACATTAACGATGAGCCCGCTTCTTTCGTGGTAATGCTTCCTGACGCTAATCTCATGATAAAGCCATTGAAAGGAAAGCTTGATTTAATTGGAAAGCTGAAATTTATGTATAAAAAAATCACTGGTGTAAACCGGATGCGGGCGATTGTGATGGGAACTAAAGAGAAATTCCAAAAACACGGTTTAGAGTCGGCAATATTTATAAAGTTAAAAGAATACGTTTTACCAAAAAATCAATACGACGAATTAGAGCTTTCTTGGGTCGGCGACTTTAATGATAAAATGTTAGCTATCCATAATGCTACAGGCTCTGTATTTGGTAAAAGACATGCAACACTGAAGCATACTTTCTAAGCTGTAAATTTTCACAACAAAAAAAGCGCCTCGAATTACAAATTTGAGGCGCTTTTTTTGATATAAGTTGATGTGCTTATGGGTTTTTACTTCCTCCAGCTTTTTTAGTTGCTACTGATTTAGTGTTAGTTTTAATATTCTTTGGCTTTGCCGTTTTAACCGTATCCTGTTTTGCTACTTTAGGAGCATCTTTTTTAGATTCTGGTTTTTCAGCCTTCATTTCTTCTGTAACAGGCTCCTCTTCTCTAAACAAAGGCATATCTTTTAAAATGTGAAACCAGCCTACAATCTTTTTAATATCAGACGAGTAAACTTTTTGCTCATCATGCTCTGGGGCAACTTCAAAAAAGAAAGTACGCAAAACTTTACCATCTGCTTTAGTATCAGGAACGTCTTTCGCCTCACTCATTTTTGCAAAAATATCTTTAAGTCTTAAATCATCATTTTCGCCGTAAACCGTAATATCCTCTAAAGAAGCTAATTTAGCTGTAGAAATACTTACAATTGTTTTAGCTTTTTGGTCATCTAAGCTTTCTAAAATATAGCCTGATTTATTTTGGCCAATTAATCTGTGCAATCCAGGTTTACCAGATACCGCAACAATTCCTGTTAAGTTCATAATATTATTTACTAAGCTTCAATTACATCAATACTAATAATCTTATCGCCTTGTTTAATTTGGTCAACAACATCAACGTTTTTAACTACTTTACCAAAACAAGTGTGGTTTCTGTCTAAATGCGCAGTGTTGTTTCTGCTATGGCAAACAAAAAATTGTGAACCACCGGTATTTCTACCTGCGTGTGCCATTGAAAGTACACCTCTATCATGGTATTGGTTTTCTCCACTTAATTCGCAATCAATTTGGTAACCTGGACCACCAGAACCCGCTTTGTGTGCTGTAGCTTCCTCTTTTGAAAAAGGACAACCACCCTGAATCACAAAATCAGGAATAACACGGTGGAAAGTTAATCCATTATAAAAACCTTCTTTAGCTAGTTTTAGAAAATTTTCAACAGTTTTAGGGGCGTCGTTATCATAAAACTCAACAGTCATGTCGCCTTTGGCAGTTTTTATTATTGCTTTGCTCATCTTTAGTTTATTTGTTAAGAGTCGCAAAATTAACAAAATTTTCTACCTAGCTAAACGTTTTGATGCATTATCCTTATTTTTAAAGAAATGAAAACAAAACACTTATTTATAATCCTCTTTTTTTTATCGATAAACACCTTTGCTTCCTCTATTTTGATACCAATGGATGAAAGCCAAAGAAACCATTTAAAAGCTTACGGATTAGCATTTTATACTCTAAAAAGCAATATAGAAGTTGATTGGCTTTTAAATTATAAAGGGGGCAGTTTTTTAATCAATTATCATCAAAAAATTGAATCGGAACTTAAAATAAGGGGAATTAGTTACGATGTATTACCTGATGCAAAGGTAACGGCCATACTAACGGAGATTAACCAACCAGAAGTTAATATGGATATTGTGAAGTTAGAAAAAGCTCCGAAAGTGGCTGTTTACTCGCCAAAAAGTAAATTACCTTGGGATGATGCCGTTACCATGGTTTTAACTTATGCGGAAATTCCGTATGAGGTAATTTATGATGAAGACGTCATCGGAGGAAAGCTTCCCGAGTATGATTGGTTGCATTTACACCATGAAGATTTTACTGGGCAATACGGACGCTTTTGGGCCAATTATCGTGGAGCTAGCTGGTATCAGGATGATGTGAAAAACCAAGAAGCGATGGCTAAAAAATTGGGCTTTGCTAAAGTCTCTTTGATGAAATTGGGTGTTGCAGAAAAGATAAGGGATTTTTGTGGAGGTGGGGGTTTTCTGTTTGCGATGTGTTCTGGTACCGATAGTTTTGATATTGCATTGGCCGCAACCGGAGTTGATATTTGCGAAAGAATGTTTGATGGAGATGCGGCAGACCCACAAGCGCAATCGAAATTGGATTATAGTCAATCTTTTGCTTTTCAAAACTTTCAGTTGGATTTAAACCCTATGAACTACGAATTTTCTGATATTGATGTTACCCAAACTCGGCAGGTAGATAGAACTAGAGATTATTTCACATTATTTGACTTTTCTGCAAAATGGGATGTTGTACCTACCATGCTTACCCAAAACCATGAAAAAGTAATTAAAGGCTTTATGGGGCAAACAACCGCTTTCCGTTCTTCACTTTTAAAGCCCGATGTTTTGGTAATGGGCGAGTTGAAATCTTCGGAAGAAGCAAGATACATCCATGGGCAATTTGGCAAAGGCCAGTGGACGTTTTATAGTGGACATGATCCAGAAGATTATCAGCACATGGTTGGCGACCCTCCTACTGATTTAAATTTGTATCCTAATTCACCGGGTTACCGATTGATTTTGAATAATATCCTTTTTCCGGCTGCAAAAAAGAAAAAACAGAAGACTTAGGGTGTTAGGTTGGGTAAAGGCTTAAAATGATAAAAGTTTGCAAATGGCATTTCTTATATATCCATTATCGTATAGCGCTGAAATAAATACTGAAAAATTTAAACCATCTGTCAGCCGTTTCTTAAACCCACTTTTATACGTTCGGCTTTATCTTCTATCAGGCTAATTTAACAAAGTGATCTTCGAGTTTCACATTAAAATTAATTTCCGCTTTTAATGCTTTAAAAACTTTTAAGACGGTGTCAATTGTTGCACTGTTAGCACTACTTTCAAGTTTAGAGATTTGAGCTTTCTGAACTCCGATAAGTTTGCCAAGCTCTTCTTGTGTCAAGTGACGTTCTTGTCTTACAGATTTAATCATTTTCCCTAATACTTCCATTCTAAGTTCGTATTCATATTCGTCACGATCTTCCGTCCCAACTTCACCGATATACTTATCTTTCATTTCGGAAAGTGAATAAGTCTTGATTTCTGTCGTTGCCATCTTTTTACTATTTAGATTTGTTGTTAAAATATTTGTCTCTAAGTCTTTCTGCTCGGTCAATTTCTTTTGCTGGCACTTTGTCAACCTTTTTTATGAAACCGTGGGTTGCAATTACCAATGTTTTCTTGTTGTCTGACTTGTCCCAAAATGCAAGCAATCTGATTTGAAGCCCACCAAATTTTGTCCTAAGTTCCCAAATTTCATTTTTCAGTTTCTTAAACAATTTCGGGTCATTCGTTTGTTCGGCAAGATCAATATTGTAAAATATTTTTCTGATAGTCTTTTGGTCAAGTTCGGCTATAAACTCATTTGCTTCTTCCAAAAATTTCGTCTCAAAATATCTCATTCAATTTTTGACTTATTCAACAATACAAAGATAGATAAAGTTTCTAAATTTGGAAACAAATATTTTTTTGATTTGTGTTAGGTTCGTTTTGTGAGGGTGGGTAACGTTATGGAGCTACAAGAAGTTGGCGATTTCGAAGCCTAAACTGCCAGCAACCGAACTTGATACGAAGCACAAATCTTTATTTAACCTGAACCACCAATTTCTTGTAGGTGCTGTTAGGCGATGTTTATTTCGTATTAATTTTTTCAGTCAGCGTCTTTAGAGGTTGTCACTAAACTTTGG
>DASSWV010000222.1:0-2507 GCA_035704545.1 Pelobium sp. | reverse complement strand
AGCGCTAAACACTGAAGTTGGTAGGGACCCAGTAAGGCTTATATAACATTAATTGCCAGTAATTTGAATATCATCACGCTTGCAGAGCATCTTTAACAGGTGATTGTTAAACGTAGCTTAGCAAAACGTAATATATAATCTTTCAGTTTTGTCAGTTGGCTTTTAGAGAGCATACCAATTGGGTATAAGTTAGAACAATCAATATTACCTACGAAATGGCAAAACAATATCGGTCAGAAAATTATACTTTTGTACTGGTATGCCAAACCCGCCACGTTGGAGATGACGAAGATAAAAACAGAACAATCAGCATCAGTAGTAAAGAAAGTAGCAATCCCGCTCAAATTATTTATTGGACAAAGAAGTAAATTTATATGTTAAAGAAACTATCAGTTTTGTGCCTAAGCTTAATTATAGCAAACACAAGTTTAAAAGCGCAGGAAAGAATCAAGAAAACCATTAACACCAACTGGAATTTCCATAAGGGAGAAATTGATGGCTTCCCACTTACAAAAATTAAAGTCAACTGGGATAAAGTGAATATTCCGCACACTTGGAACGCTTTTGATGTGGAGGATGATGAACCCGGTTATTACCGCGGGACCGGTTGGTACCAAAAGGACATTGTTATCCCATCATCCTGGAAAAACAAAGATGTTTACATTTATTTTGAAGGAGCATCACAAATTGCAGAAGTTTTCATCAACGGGAAATCTGTAGGCACTCATATTGGCGGATACAATTTTTTCAGTTTCCCGATAACGGATGCCGTTAAATTTGACGAAAACAATACCATCAGCATCAAAGTTAACAACGAACATAACGAGGACATCCCTCCTCTTTCGGCAGACTTTACTTTTTACGGTGGCATTTACAGAGATGTTTATTTAATAGCGGCAAACAAGGTCCATTTTGATATGGATAACCACGCATCAAAAGGAGTGTTTATTTCTACACCTAAAGTTTCAAAAGAGCAAGCTTCTGTTTTGGTAAAAGGTGTTATAAGCAATACCAGCTCTGATAAACAATCTTTAGTGGTTTACAGCCAAATTTTTGATGCTAGTGGCAAAAAAGTGGCCGAAAAGCAAGATAAATTAAAAGTATCTGCTAACGGAAACCAATCTTTTGAGCAAAGCTTCGCTCCTATCAATAACCCAAATCTTTGGTCGCCAGAATCTCCTTATTTATACCGGATGATCTCACAGGTTAAAGACGCGAAAACCGGCAACCTATTAGATGAAATAAGCAACCCCTTAGGTTTCAGATGGTTTAATTTTGATGCCGATAAAGGCTTCTTTTTAAATGGAGAACCTGTAAAGTTAATTGGCACAAACCGCCATCAGGATTTTAAAGATTTAGGAAATGCTTTGCCGGATGCGATGCATGTACGTGATGTAGCTTTGCTGAAAAATATGGGAGGCAACTTCTTGCGTATTTCTCACTATCCACAAGATCCACAGGTATTAGAAGCTTGTGACCGTTTGGGAATTTTAACTTCCGTTGAAATACCAATTGTGAACGCCATCACCGAAACTAAAGCTTTTGCTGATAACTGCATAAATATGCAGGTGGAGATGATTCGCCAAAGCTATAACCACCCAAGCGTAATTATTTGGGCCTACATGAACGAGGTTTTACTAAGGCCACGGTTTGAAAAAGGCAGTGAAAGACAAGAAACTTATTTTAAAGCAACAGCTAAATTGGCGCAAGAGATCGAGGATGTTACCCGTGAAGAAGATCCATCGCGTTACACAATGATTCCAAACCATGGCGCTTTTGATTTGTATAAAAGAGTAGGTTTGACACAGATCCCGATGATTGTTGGCTGGAATTTATATCAGGGCTGGTACAGCGGAAAAGCTGAGGATTTTGCATCTTTTTTAGATAAACACCATAAAGAATTACCTACCAAACCAGTAATTATAACAGAATACGGCGCAGATGTTGACCCACGCATCAACAACCCGAATCCAATAAGGTTTGATAAATCTCAAGAACATTCAAACCATTACCACCAAGTTTATTTAAAGGCAATGCTGGAGCGTCCGTTTGTTGCAGGAAGCGCAATATGGAATTTAGCCGATTTCAACTCCGAACAACGTACAGATACCGATCCGCATACCAACAACAAAGGGATCTTAACCACTGACAGACAAGCAAAAGACCAATATTACTTTTACCAATCGCATTTATTAAAAACGCCTTTTATCAAGGTAGGTTCTCAGCTTCGGGATTTAAGAAGCGGGATTTCCAACAGCGAGACAGAACTGGTCCATAATGAGGCGGTAGAAATCTATAGCAATCAGCCAGAAGTGAGTTTGAAGGTTAACGGTAAAGATTTGGGGACTTTAAAAACTCAGTTTAACATTGCTAAATTTAACGTTCTTTTTAAAGACGGCATCAACCAGCTAGAAGCGGTCACTTTGGTGAACGGAAAAGAGGTAATTGACCTGGTAGAGATTAAATACATCATTATCCCGCAAAAATTAAAATCCAACTTAAAACCA